>NZ_QHCU01000004.1:337500-566019 GCF_003545925.1 Leptospira yasudae
AGGGAGATCGCCGTATCGGGAAGGAGTTCGTCTCCCTTTCTGAAATTCGGTTTGCCCGCGCGAATCACAAGCACGGGAGAGACGATTTGAGAGTAGGGAAGCGCTTTCGCTTTTTTGAATGTTCGAAAACTTGCAATCGGATTCTTGATTAAACGAATCGGAATCTCCCAAGGATTCATCGCGCCTCCCATGCTGGAAAGTTCGGAGTCGATCACGTATTTCGGGATGCTGCATTGAAAACCGGCTCGTCCGTTGCCGCTTCCGTCGACTTCTTCCAATTCGTAGTTCAAAAAGGTTTCCACGTCTTCGTTCCAAGATCCGAGAATCGGGGATTCTTTCGCGAGTTGGAGATACGTTTCCCGTGACGGAAAGATTCTTCCCAGGCGTTTCAGAGATTCTTGAATCATCAGAAGATTGGAAAGTTTTCGTTTTAGGGAAAGTTGTCCGCCTCCGTCGATCAGACAAAGTTTTCCGGTTTGATCCGGATATTTCTTTCCAAAGGCAAGAGAAATCCAACAACCGAGCGAATGTGCGAGAAGATTGGCTTTTTCGATTTTCAAAAAATCCAACATAGACTTTAAATCGTCCGCATGCGATTCGTGAGAATAGGGAGAACGAGGTTTTGATGATTTTCCCCTTCCTTTCAAATCGTATGCGATTACGGTTAACCCTTGTTTGACGAGATCGCGCGCGAGAGGAGCGAAGTTTTTGAGATTTCCGGTCAACCCGTGAATGCAGATCACGGGAGCGGAAGAATTTTTGGGAAGAGGGAATTTGCCGTAGACTTCGGCGGCCAAGTGTTCTCCGTTTCCGATCGGGATTTGTAACGGTTTTGAAATCGATCGGGGACCGGAAGCGGAGACTGAATTCTTCATTCGTCCGTTATTTCCGCTCCGAATCTTTCCATCAAGCTTCTTAACTCCGATTCGATTCCGGATCGAAACGCGATATGAGTGAACGCGATCTTCTCCTTGAGTTTGACCGCTTCGTAACCGGTTTGTGATTTTCGGATGGAATACCAAATCCTCGATTCTCCCAAACCCGCAAAACGGATCGTAAGTTTTTCCTCTTCGAGTTGAAAACTTACGATCTTGCCTAATTCCTTTCCGTTGAGCGCCTTCTGAACTTTTTTCAAAAAGTGTTCGGGAGAATCTTCCGCTAATCGAATCGATTTCATATTCGTATTAAGAGATGTAGAGCATGTAAAGCCCTTGGATCAAACCGACAACGGCGCCTAACACCGATCCGATGAGAATGAGAACGTATTCGTCTTCTTGAAACGCGGAACGGAGAATCGGTTCGAATTCTTCCGGCGGAAGGTCCTTCATTCGTTTGAACATATTGTTCTCGATGGACATCGCTCTTCCCATATACGTTTCGAGTTTGTTCGAACTATTCGCGAGAGTTTCGGAAACCTTTGTGATGACTTCCTTCTTCGTGGTTTCGAATTCGGAATTCTCGTTGCTCGTTTCGGAATCCAATCCTCCGCCCAGATGAAGACGTTTCGCTGCTTCTTCCGTTTCGGTTTGGATGGTTTCGACGAGCGAACGCGCGGCGCGTTTGTAAAGAATCTCTTCGAGAACGTTTCTCGCGGTCAACACTTGAGTCGCGAACACGTTCGAATACTTTTTGGAAACGTCTTCTTGTCGCTTTAAAAAGAGTCCTTGATAACGGATCGGTCCCATCTTCTTTTCATAGAGGGGACGAAAGATCATCGTAAGAGCGACCCAGTTCGTGATGTAACCGACCACGACTCCCTGGATCGGCAAGGTCCACCAATACGGGAAGAGATTCCAAGCGAGCGCCTGGAGAATTCCCATCGCACCTCCGAGATACCAGCCGCATTGTTCGATGAATTTGAATTCTTTCGAACCGACTTCCTGAAAAATATCCACGATTCGTTTTACGTTCGGTCCGGTCAGTTTCCGGAGAACCAGGGAGCGGAAGTTGAATACGCTCGAGACGTTCTCCTTTACCTGTATCATAATATTCTTAACCGTATGTTCGCTCTTTTTCTGAACGCCGGAGATGATTCTCGCTTCTTCATCCCCTTCCAATTTGGAACGCAAAGAAGGATTGATATGATGGACGATTTCGCGGGTTGCTTCGGGAACGAGCCTGTCGAGAACGGGCTGAAATTCCTTTTCCAACTGATCCGGATCGACCTTGGAAAAGAAATCCTCGACCTTGATCAAACGTTCGGTCATGATATTGACCGATTTTAAGGCGAGTTTTTGGGACTTTTTAGGAACGATTCCCTGCCAGCCCAAATACGGAGGAATTCCTACAAACTCCAACGGGTAAAAGGTCATCTTCAATGCGACCACGTTGGTAAACCAACCGACAAACCCGTAAGTAACGGGCATCATGAGAATTCCGATCAATTCCTTGTTTTCAGTTAAAAATTCCATAAAATTTCCTGTAGCAAACGCTATAATTTTTCAACTTCTTGCAAGTTCGGACCCCGCTTTCGGGAGAGCAAATCATTTTTTTTGAACGATTCAAATAAAATCCGGAAATCAGGAGCGGTTCCTAAAACGGAATTTGCGGCGAAATTTTTTGACAAAGCAGGAATCCGACTTCCAAACCGGTAAATTTCATTTGCAGTTTTGGAGATTTCGGCAATCCTATGGGTTCGCCCGTATGAATCCGCCAAACGCAAATTCTTCGCCGGAAGATTCCGATCCCGATTCGGAGGGATCTCTCACCGTTTCCATTCTGGTTTCCAAAAACGGGGAAATACGTTCGATCGATTCGGGAATTATAAAACGACTCGGTTACGAATCGTTTCATCGGCTGACGGGAGCGGATCTTTTCGAGCATTGGGATCTTTTTCGAAATCGGACGTTTCCTTGGAACGGGACGGTGTTTCTGCTCGATCCGAGGAAAGTGGGAATTCCGTTCGCGGCCTCCGCAGAATTGTTAAGCGAAGAACTGATTTTGATTCATTTTTCCGATCCGCAAGTTACGCAAAGACTGGAGGAACAATTTTTTCAGATCTTTCATAAGAACCTGGCGATCAAACTCATCATCGACGTAGAAACGGGAAGGCTCGTGAACGTGAGCGACTCGGCTCTCGAATTTTACGGATATTCCCGTGAAGAATTTCTCAAACTGAAAATCAACGACGTGAACATTCTCGATCCGGAAGAAGTGAAAGCGGAAATGCTCAAAGCCAGTTCCGAAAATCGATTGTATTTCAATTTCATTCATCGTTTGAAATCGGGGGAACTTCGCGATGTGGAAGTATTTTCAGGACCGATTTCGATCAACGGAAGAATTCATCTGTATTCGATCATACACGACGTGACCGAACGAAATCTCACTCAGAAACGCATGCAGGAATCCTTGAAGGAAAAGGAATTGATGCTGCAGGAGATTCATCATCGAGTCAAAAACAATCTTCAGATCGTTTCGAGTCTTCTGAGTCTTCATTCCGAATTTAAGGAGGACCCGTATCTGCAAAAGGTTCTACGGGAATGCGAACTTCGGGTCAAGTCCATGGCCCTGGTTCATGAGGAGCTCTACCGATCGGACAATCTCGCAAAGGTGGATCTGAAGAGTTATTGTTTTTCTCTTTCCTCCAATCTTCTTTCCGTGTACGGGCAGGCCGGAAAAATCCGTTTTCACAACTTGGAAAATTCTTTCTTTATTTCCATCGACCGTGCGATTCCGATCGGACTGATTCTCAACGAACTTCTTACCAATTCCTTAAAATACGCGTTCGGAGATCAGGAGCGCGGAGAAATTTTTCTGGATCTGAAAAACGCGGACGGCTGCGTGGAGTTGGAATACCGGGACACGGGAACCGGATTCAATCTGAATCAGGCGCAAAATAAACAAAGCGGGTTAGGGCTCAAACTCATCGACATGCTTTCCATGCAGCTTCACGCGAAACTTTTCTTTCAAGCGGAGAACGGATTTTTTCTCCGAATGCATTTCTCCGGATGGAAAGACTAAGGACATTTTTAAGAAGGGGATCTTCCGATTTCGGAACCTGCTTGCATTATTTAAACTGAGATTTACACTCGCATTTCGGGAAATATTATGCAACATACAAAAGAAGAAATTTTAAAAGAGATCTATCTTTTCTCTAATTTTACGGAAGACGAATTAGCCGCGATCGCGGAAAAGACCGAATACAAAGTGTACGAACAGGGAGACGCGATCTTCCACGAAGGCAACGAGGCGAAAGCATTTTTCGTCGTCATCTACGGAACCTTAAAAGTGCTGACCTCCACCGAAAAGGGGGATGACGTCAACGTTACCACGATCGCAACCGGAGATCATTTCGGAGAACTTCCGTTTTTGGATCCGGGAAAACGTTCCGCTTCGGTCGAAGCGATGGAGCGTTCCGAGCTTTTGAGAATTCCATACGATCATCTCAAAGCGGTCTTTGAAAAAGATTCCAAAGCATCCTTGAAATTCTATCAGGCGATTTCCCATTTCTTGGCAAAACGCTTGCGAATGCTGACTCACGATTTGACATACGCGAGAGAACTTAGAAAACGATTCACGATCTAAGTTCGATGCGGCCGGATCGAAAGATCCGGCGTTTTCCCAATTCTCTAAGGAATTTGAAAATGAAATCGAAATTCTCTTCTTTCCCTTTCTTGTTTTCCTTCAGACTCATCCCCTCGTTTCTCGTACTTCTTTTTCTTCTTTCCTCTTGCACCAAACTGCTCGTAGGCGGCGGACTCTTTTACGAAAGAAATCAATCCGACGTTGAGAGAAAGGAAATTCAAGTCGGCGGTTATCGTTGGACGTATTTGGAGGGAGGACAAGGAGAAACGATCGTGTTGATTCACGGTTTCGGCGGGGACAAGGACAATTGGACTCGGTTTGTCCGAACCCTTACGCCTTCGTATCACGTGATCATCCCCGATCTTCCGGGTTTCGGAGAGAACGAAAGAAAACCCGAGGATGAATATTCGATCTTAACGCAGGTTTCCCGTTTGAACGAATTCACGAAGGCGATCGGATTAGAAAAGTTTCATATCATTGGAAATTCGATGGGCGGTTCCATAAGCGGCGTGTATTCGGCGACGTATCCGGAGCGAGTTCTTACTTTGGCGTTGGTCGATTCGGCCGGAGTCAAATCTCCGATCACCAGCGAATTGGGAACCTATCTCGCGCAAGGGAAGAATCCTCTCGTTGCGAAAAACGAAGAAGATTTCGATTTTCTAATGAAGTTTATCTTCGTAAAACCCCCGTATATCCCCGGTTTTTTAAAAAGTTATTTTTCTGACAAGGCGATCGCCAATCAGGATTTTAACGCGAAAATTTATTCGGAAATCCGTTCGCAGCTGAACGCTCTTGAAGAAAGACTCGGAAAAATTCAGGCGAGAACCTGGATCGTCTGGGGAGACACGGATCGTGTGATTCATATCAGCGCTTCCGACTTGATGCTCAAGGGAATCAAAAATTCCAAACGAACGATACTCAAAGACTGCGGTCATAGTCCTCAATTGGAACGTCCGACCGAATTGGCGGAACTATATCAGAAATTTCTAAAGGAAGAATGATCCTTTTTCAGGACTGAAAGAGAAGAACGATCGTGGATTCTATGTCCTGGATCTGGATCGGTTTCGGAATATAGGCGTCCATTCCGGCGCGGAGGCATTTTTCCTTATCTCCTTCCATCGCGTTAGCCGTCATCGCAACGATCACCGGTTTCGTTTCGACAAAATCCTTGCGGATATGGAACGTAGCCTCGTAGCCGTCCATCTCCGGCATTTGAATATCCATAAAGATCAGATCGTAGTTTTGATTTTTGAGGTTGTCGATCGCCTCGACGCCGTTTAACGCAGTATCGACTTTGTATCCCAATTTTCCCAAAAGACGAAGGGCGATCTTCTGATTGATGACGTTATCCTCCACTAAAAGGATCTTGAGAGGAATCCGTTCCGAAAGGGGTTTTTTATTTTCTCCCTGCGCTTCCTCCTTACGAACCATGGTGGGAAACGCCTTTTCGAAATTTTTACTGAGTTCGTCCAAGAGGATGGGTTTGAACATCATAAATATCTTAAAACCGGGCCGGTTGAACAGACGTTCCGTAACGAGATGATACGAATCCTTCAGTTCTTTTTCCATAAAAAGAATGATCGTGAGTTTGAGGGAAGGGTTCTTACTTTTGAGTTCGTCCAAAACTTCCGGTAAGGTCATGTCCGGAAAATTCAAATCGGTGAGAAAAATTCCGATTCGTTCCTCTTCTCCGATCGTCTTGATCGTTTCCTTGGCGGTTCTTGTGAGCCGAACGGAAAAACCGTTTCTTTCGCAGAACTTTTTGATCTGTTCCCGAAGCGCGTAGTCTTGAATCGAAAGGATCGCGGTCGTCGCGAGGTTTTTGGAATGCAGTTCCTGAACCCCCATCGGGATTTTATAATCGAGCCTTTCCGTAATCAGCGAAAGGGAAAATTCGGAACCGCGGCCTACCTGACTTTTAACGATGATTTCGCCTTTCATCAACTCCGCTAATTTTTTACTGATGGTCAGACCGAGACCAGAGCCCCCGTATCTCCGAGTGGTGGAGGAATCCACTTGGCTGAACGCTTTGAAAAGAAGTTCGAGCTTTTCCTCTTCGATCCCGATGCCCGTGTCCTGCACGCGGAAGATCAATCTGAGTTTGTCGTTCGGAAATTTTTCGGCTTCTACGTTCAGTTGGATTTTTCCTTTTTCGGTGAACTTCACGGAGTTGCCGAGC
Source organism: Leptospira yasudae (assembly GCF_003545925.1). Taxonomy (NCBI): domain Bacteria; kingdom Pseudomonadati; phylum Spirochaetota; class Leptospiria; order Leptospirales; family Leptospiraceae; genus Leptospira; species Leptospira yasudae. Next base: position 344,204 of record NZ_QHCU01000004.1, read on the forward strand.
AGATTCATCAGAATCTGTCTGAGCCGGTACGGATCGGAGATGATCCAACCCGGAACCTGGGAAGAAATCCTCGATTCGATCACGAGCCCTTTTTCCTCCGCCATGGAGCGGAACAAATTGCAGACGTCCACGCTGAGTTTTTCCGGGGAAACCGGTTGCATCTCCAGTTTGAGCTGACCGGACTCGATGCGGGAAAGATCCAGAATGTCGTTTAACAAAATGAGTAGATTTTGACCGCTGGATTTGATGATGTCCAGATATTCCTTCTGTTCCGTGTTGAGCGAAGTTCCTTCCAAAAGACTCACGGTTCCGATCACTCCGTTGAGAGGAGTTCGAATCTCGTGGCTCATCATCGCCAAGAAATCGGTCTTCGCCTTGGACGCCGCCTCGGCGGTCTCCTTGGCGCGCTTTAGAGAATCCTCATATACTTTTCGTTCCGTGATTTCGTGCCAGACCGCGAGGAATACGCGCTTTTGATGGATCATCATCGGAGTCAAAGTCACTTCGGTGGAGAATTCCTCGCCGTTAAAGCGTCTATAAACGCGCTCGAACGTATAAGAGCCTCGTTTTAATGCGAGAGATTCGAATTCGTGCAGACTTTCCTTTTTGGATTCTCCCTGAACCTCAGCGGAAAAGCGGGAAGGGTGTTGTCCTAAAATGAGTTTTTTATCGTGACAACGCAACATATTGAGCGTTGCGGGATTGCATTCGAAAATTCCCGAATCGTCGTACAGAACGTGCGGTTCGCTGGAACGTTCGAAAAGAAGTCTGAATTTTTCTTCGGCGAGTTTTTTGTCGGTGATGTCCACGGAAATCGCGCTGACGCCCGTGATTTCGTCGTTTTGATTTCTGATCGGATAAAAGGAAAGTTCGCTGAAAACGAAAGTCCCGTCCTGATTCGGTCTGGATCTGGTGACGCTGAATCGTTCTCCGGCAAGCGCTCGATCGTAAAAGTCTTTCCAGTAAAGGACGATATCGGGTGGAACTTCCGCTTGAAAGACGTTGAGGCCCGGCGTAATTTCCCGATGAAAGTAATCCCGCATCACGGTTTTGAATTGAGAATTGAATATTAGTAATTTATAATCTTTATCGAGGGACCAGATCATCGCTTCGGAATTCTCTATGATCGCATTTAAGTTCGCTTCGTGTTCCGCGATGATTCTGGACTGTTCCACCAGAGATCTTCTCGCTTGGATTTTATCCGTGATATCTTTGATCTGAACGAGAATGATTTCGTTTTGGTCCGAGGTCAAAATCCGAAACGAGACGTTTCCCCAGAATTTGCGGTTTTGAAACGTTTTGAATTCCATCTCCCAGGACGAAGGTTCGCCCGACAGGATCTTTCTTTTTCGGACATCGTATTCATCGGGGGAGAATCCTTCCGCTAACAAATCGATAAAAGTCTCGCCTACGATTTCCGAAGCCGCTTTGATTTCAAAATATTGAAGAGCGGTCTGGTTGACCTCCAAAATCGAGTCGTTCTGCGGATGGACGAGCAGGATTGCGTTCCCGGATTTTTGAAAGATCATCGAACGGAGTTCGGCGTCTTTTAAAAAAAGGCTGGGAGGCTCGAGAGAAGAAGATGCAGAATCCGTAAAAAACAATATTAGAATGTGATTTTGTCCCGACGGAAGAATCCGAATTTCGATTTCGAAAGTTTCCTTTGGCGAATTTCCATATACGATCTTGTAAAACGGAGCTTTTTCTTTGGAGGAACGGGCTTCTTTCCATAGTTTTTCCCAAGAACCTTTTTCTTTCCAGTTCCAAAGGGACGGGTGAATCTGATTTTCTAAATTCTTGGAGAAATCCTGAAACGGAGGATAAAAGCTCCAGGTTACAACTTCCCCCTCTGCATTCAAAATTAGAAAATTAGAATCAGATCGTAATGCGGTCATTTCTTCCTATAATCAAGACGAAGGGTTTTATAATTTCCTGTATTCAATTCCCAAACAAGCAAAATAAAAATCGAAAATAGCTTTGGAACGCAAAACTTTTGTAACAATTCCTTTCCCGCGAAGGAAACGATTTCGGGGAAAAGGGAGGGAGTTCGGTTCTTTTTGATAAAACGCTAATTTGTCGTTAACCGGGTTTGATTGACTTTCCGATCCTACTCTTTAGGATGCCTTTATCAACGTATTGTTAAACGAATGGAACCGCTTCCCATTACAGAAGAACGTTATCGTCTGCTTTTCGATCTTTCAAGAGACGGAGTCGCCGTCCATTCGGAAGGGAAAATTCTCCGAGCCAACGATGCTCTCGTAAAGATGCTCGGCTATGATTCCTTGGAAGAGGTTCTCGGTAAACCCGTTCTTCAATTCGTACATCATCGTTCTCAAAATGTCGTAAAACAAAGAATCCAAAAGATGAATCAGGAGGGCGTGGGCGTCGGAGTTCTTGAAGAGGAATTCATCCGAAAGGACGGCTCCACCTTGTTCGTCGAAGTCGTTGCGAGCGCGTTTTTCGAAGGAGAGCGTCAGTTCGTGCAGGTCATCGTGCGCGACATCAATTCACGCAAACGCGCCGAACTCGAACTGGAAAGACTTCGCACCAAGCTGCAGATGACTCGGGAGCGTTTGCTCGGAGTCATCGAAGGAACCAAAGATTCCATCTGCGCGGTGGACATCAACTTTCGGGTGATCGCGTTTAATTCTTCCTTTGAGCTGAACTTCTGGAGGCTTTACGGAAAAAAAATCGAGCCCGGAAATCTTCTCCCGGAAATGATTCTGGATCCGTTGGAAAGAGCGGTCGTGATCGAGAACTGGAGCCGCGCGCTTCGCGGAGAAGTTTATACGATCGAAAGAACGATGCGCGGTTTTGTTCAGGATGTGGCGACGCTGGAAATCAGCTTTAGTTCGATCCGGGATTCTTCGCACAATCTAATCGGCGCGACGCAGATCATTCGCGACATCACGGAACGGAAACGGGCGGAAGAAAAGCTCAAAAAAACTTTGGAAGAAAAGGAAGTGATGCTGAAGGAGATTCATCATCGCGTAAAAAACAATCTTCAGGTAGTCGCGAGTCTTTTGGGTTTGCAGGCGGAACATTCCGAGAACGATCAGATCTCTCAGATTCTCAAGGAATGCGAGCGCAGAATCCAATCGATGGCTCTCATCCACAAGGAACTCTATCAATCCGAGAATATTACAAAAATCGATTTTTATGATTATCTAAACACTCTTCTCGTGAGTCTTCTTCATTCTTTCGGTAAGGAAAAGAAAATCGAATTCCGGATTTCGTCCAAACCAAATTTCGTTTCGATCGAAACCGCGATTCCTTTGGGATTGATCGTAAACGAACTCGTGACCAATTCCCTCAAATACGCCTTCCCGAACGAAGAGAAAGGTCTGATCTCCGTTAAACTCAGAAGCGACGTGGAAGAATCCGTTTTGGAAGTAAGCGACAACGGGATCGGTATGCCGAACGGGTTCGATCTCGGCAAATCGGAATCCTTGGGGCTGCGGCTCGTCGAAATTCTTTCCAGACAATTGAGAGGAAAGTCTTCGTTCGTTCCGGCGGACGAAGGCAAAGGAACCAAATTCCAAGTTCGATTTAAAATTTAAAACACTTGTCCGCAGTCCTTTCGCTCGCGACCCTGCAACTGTCCTATGAATTTAATCTCCGTAGATAAGATCTCGAAAGAGATCGGCGCCAAAGTCCTACTCAATCAAATCAGTTTCGGAATCAACGAAGGGGAGAAGATCGGAATTCTCGGAATCAACGGTTCCGGTAAAACGACCCTTTTGAAAATGCTCGCGGGTTTGGACGTTCCCGACAGCGGACAAATTCTGAAAAATAAAATTCTTCAGATCGCCGTCTTATCGCAATCGCCTTCCTTCAATCCGGATCACAATATCCTCGAACATATCTTTTCCAGTCCGAGTCCGATTCTGGAAACGGTGCGGGCCTATGAAGCGGTTTGCGGCCGTCTCGATTCGGGAGACGCGAACGTCGAGGAAGAATACAATCGGCTTATGCAGGAGATGGACCGTCTCGGTGCATGGGAACTGGAATCCTGGTTTCGTTCCCTTTTGAAGGAATTGGATCTTTCCGATCTTTCCTTAAAGATGAGTTCCCTTTCGGGCGGGATGCTCAAGAAAGTCGCTTTGGTTCAAACCCTCGTCGAAGAATCCAATCTTCTGATTTTGGACGAACCCACGAACCATTTGGACGTAGATACGATCTTGTGGCTTCAGGATTATCTGATCGAAACGAAAAAGGCAGTCATCCTCGTCACACACGATCGTTACTTTTTGGAAGAAGTCACGGATCGAATCATCGAATTGGAAAACGGCAATCTTTCCTCGTTTCCGGGAAACTTCGGATTCTATCTGGAAAAGAAAGCGGAACTGGAAGCCAATCGGGAACGGGCCGAGCACAAGGAAAAACAATTTCTAAAGAAGGAATTGGAATGGCTGCGCAGACAACCGAAGGCCAGAGGAACCAAACAAAAGGGAAGAACCGATCGCGCCCTCGAAGTGTTGAACCGAAAAAAAGCGGGAAAGGAAATCGTTTTGGATTTTTCCGTTTCGGGAAGAAAGCTTGGAAAGAAAATTCTGGAATTAAAAAATCTCACGAAGTCGTTTCGCAAACCGATTCTATCAGGTTTTTCTTATACGTTTAAAAACGGAGAACGAATCGGAATCGTAGGTCCGAACGGCGCCGGAAAATCCACTCTGCTCAATTTGATCAGCGGACGCGAAAAACCCGATTCGGGAGACGTAAGCGTCGGAATGAACACGAGTTTCGGTTACTTCGATCAAATCTCCAAGGAACTTCCGGGAGAAATGAGAGTGATCGACTATGTCAAAAAAGAATGCGGAGTTTCCGTCAAGATGAGCGACGATCGCGTATTGAGCGCGGCGGATATGCTGGAACTCTTTTTGTTCGACGGACGGTTGCAGGCGGGCGCTATCAAGAATTTATCGGGAGGAGAAAGAAGAAGACTTTATCTCGTCGCGATTCTGATGACCAATCCGAACTTTCTGATTTTGGACGAGCCAACCAACGATCTCGATATCAAAACCCTTTCGGTTTTGGAGGAATTTCTCGTCGAATTCGGGGGATGTATTCTGGTCGTTTCCCACGATCGTTACTTTATGGACCGAACCGTGGATTATCTGTTCGTTTTTCAAGGGAACGGAGTCGTCGAAAAATTTCCGGGGAACTATTCCGAATATTTAGAATATAAGAATTATCTAAATAAACAGAAGGACAAGAAGGAGCCCGAAGTCAGACAAAAGGAAACCGATTCCTCCAAAAACAAAAAAGGGCTGAACTTCAACCAGAAGAAAGAACTCGAGGCCTTGGAAGCGGAGATTTCCGAATTGGAAGACGAAGAACGAAAACTCACCGAACTTCTTCAGTCGGGAAGCGGAAAACCGGAGGAACTAGCCGCTTCTGGAAAACGTCTGACCGAAATTCATTCCATTCTTCCCTTAAAAATGGAACGCTGGGAAGAACTGCAGAGTTTGCTTTAGAATAACAGAATTTTCTTATGGAGCGCAGGAACCGTTGTGTTCCTTGATTCCGATCGAATATCCGAAGGAACCGGCCGGAACCGGGGCGGGTGCCACATCCGACGTTCTAGGATTTCCCAAAAAGTCGTTTTGATACAGGGTGATAAACCCTCCATAGGCCGGATCGACTCCGCCGTAGACCGTGTCGCATTTCGAAGTCGCTCCGATAAGATAATACGTGAGCGGACTCGTTGGCGGTAAGAATCCGGGATTATGGCTGAAGTTCTGATTGTTGACCGCCGCGAGGTTCGTTAGACAAAGAACGTTGTTTCGCAAAGGTCCGGGGTTGCCCGCGCAAAGCCCGAAACCGAAAACCGGCGTTTGTGCGAGGGTGGAACAGTTGAACAGATTGTTTCCTTTCACTTCCAGGTTTGCTCCGGGAGCGACTCCGAAGTTCAAACAAATCCGACTTGCGGCGGTTCCGTTCGTAAATATCTGATTGTTCGCGATCTTACTTTCCACGCCGGAGCCGACGGAATGAACACCGTATGATTCCGAAGTTCCCACCCCTCCGAAAATCGTATTGTGGAGGAGGTGAACGTTCGTGGAGTTCACGCTTTGGAAACGCATTCCCGAAGTGTTCGCAGCCGTCACGACGGGGCTTCCGATTTGCTGATACGAATTGACGACGTTGTTCGATACGATGAGATTTTGCGCGCCGGTCAGGTTTCGAACCAAAAGCGCCGTTGAAAAATCGGCCGCAGAGGAGCCTACGTGCGAAGCTCCGTTCAACCAGTTGTTGTAGATCACTCCCCAGCTTCCGTTGTTGTAGATTCCCGCCGAGATACTGTTCCCGCTTCCGCCGATGATATAATTGTAGGACACGTTGAGGTTCGGAGTGATTCCGTACGCGGCCACTCCCGAACGAACCGTTCCAGCCGTGTAGGCGCTCGTCGAATCCGCTCCTTGAATGACGTTCCCCGCAACGATCAATTGAGAAGCTCCGGTTGCGATTCCGTTCAAAAACACCCCTGTCGCCCAAGGGTTGTTCGGATTGGTCCTGATCGTAAACATCGTGACGACCAGATTGCTCGTCATCGTTGTAAACGGAGGACCGGCAAAGATCGGAGCGCATGTGACTCCTTCCGTGGCGCCGCAGTTTCCGGGAGGTGAAATATCCTCGATGATGGCAGGATGCGTTGTGGGATTTCTCTGCGTGAACGTGGAATCGAAACCGCCTAACAGATTCACTCCGTCTTTCAGATCGATTCTTTGGGTCGCGTTATCCGAAATCGAATAGGTTCCTTCGGAAACCAATACGAAACAAGGAACGGAAGAACAAAGACTTACAGCGTAACGGATCGAAGCGCAGGCGGTCGCAGCCGTGCTGCAGGCTCCCGCTCCCATACCGCCGGGTCTCGTGTATTTCACTTCGTTCGCGATCGTATACGTAAACGTGAGCGGCAAACCGTTGTTATACGCTTTTCCGGTTCCCGGATCGGTGCATCCCGTTAAACGGACATACTGATTGACTCCCATCGTCCATGTTCCGCCCGAGTTGATTCTTACCGTATTGGCGGTCGGAAACGAAAGCGCGGAAGCAGGGTGGCTCGACTTGAGGTTTCCCGCAGGAGTATTGACCGGATCCAAAACGCAGGCATTCACGTTTTTAGAAAACGTAAGAATGATATCCGATGCGGGAAGCAAAACGGTCTGATTCGGAGGATTGGCGTTCGTAACGCTCAAACAGTTGATCAAAATCGTGTTGGGCGCGGTCATCACTCCGGTCGCGTTAGCCGGAACTTCGAACTGACAGACATGATTCTGAGGGCTTGTAATGATTTGAATGGAATAATTCGATTGGTCCGGAATCGGAGAATTGAAAGCATACGTTCCGTCCGCGCTGATGTTGAGCAGATCGACTCCGCCGCTGCGGACTTGCAGGCTACCGCTGACGGTGGATGAGATTCCGTAGGCTTGTACGGAAAGAGGATAGGATCTCGTGGAACAGAGTACTTCCACGTATGAGAAAAACGGAGATAAAATTCCGCTGGGATTGGAAATCGAACAATCGATGGCAGGGGTTGTCGAAGGCTGACTGTTTACCTTAACCTCGTAAGAAGAATAACGCGTTTTCTTTTCCGAGAAAGCGTAATCTCCGTTTGCGGAGATGGAAAGCGTTTCATTGTCCTGATTGGAAAGGACAAGAACCCCGCCGGTCAATCCGGAAACTTTCACGTTGAGCGGAATGGGGGTTTGCGAGAGGGAAACGAAATTTGCAAATGTAAAGGTATCTAAAAAGGACGTTCCGGAAGGTTTGGGAATACAGTTAGATAAAGAGATTCCCGCAAGAAGCAGGATCGAGTACAAACGAATCTGAGCGCTTGATCGCGTCGCATTTTTCACAAAAGAATTCCTTATCTATAAGGAATAACATAGTTTTATAGGAAAATTTTCATCCCAAATTCAAAAGAATTCGGAAAAAATTGACCGGAACTGCGACCCCCTTGTCCGGCGTCGATGGTGCTTGTTTTGAAATACGGAACGTATCCTCGGTCGGTTTCGGAAACCGTCGTTTTCGTCGTGGATGGGCTTACAAATGCCGCATCTGACACATTTAGCAGGTAGAGAAGCGCAACGATCCCTAAGGAAATGTTGAACTGATTGTAATGGGAAACGGCGTTCGAGTAATCCGACTGGACCTGCATGTAATTGAACGTTGCAAAGGGGAGTAACGCAGGGTTATCCATCAACAAAAGACTCTGATTCAGATTCTTGCTTTGATCGAGGGTCGCCAAACTCGAGTTATATTCTCCGTATTGCTGTGCGGAATAAGCGACCGCTCCCGCGATCAAGATCGGAAAAATCCAACTTCTATACTTCTTGTCCTGATTGGATTGTCCCCAACCTGGTAAAACCGCGGATTGCATCGCCGGTCCCCATTGGATTCCCGGACTCGCGACTCGTTCTTCCTGTTCCCCTCGTTTAACGATTTCCGCAAGTTCTTGTTCGGTATCGGCCAAAACCAAAAATCCTTTTTTGGCGGTCTTCTTGTTTCTCGGGTTTTCCAAGGAAAGAGTATAACTTCCGTTTTTGAGATTCAAACCGTCGATCTTGATTTTGATTTCTTTCGAGTTGATGTATTCGAATTCGGGTTTGATCGTTTCTCCGGAAGGAAGAAGAAGCGTAACGTTCATCGCTTCGGTAAAGTTATCTCCCTTTACGGTCAGAACGGGGCCGAGTTTTTCTTTGACGAGTTTGACGTTCGAATCCGGGTCCACAAAGGGCGCGCGGGAAAGAATCACCTCAAAGGCTATCCATTCCGAAAACACGGAAACCCTTCCGAATTTATTGAGAACTCCGATCCTGTGTTCGTAAACTCCCGGCGGAAGATTGACTTCGAAACGGGTGGACTTGGTTTTTTCTCGCGCGATTCTCCCGCTCGGATCCTTGATTTCTACGAGATAACCTCCCGCTTCGGGCACGGGCTTCCATTCCAAATATTGATTCTCTTCCTCTCCGAAAACGGGAAGTAAGAGAAGGAACAAAAGAATGAAGATGATATGAATTCTATTCCACATAAATTTCCTTCGGCGAAAGAATTTCCGGAGGTCGGACCGTTTTACTCAGCTTGATCTCGAAATTTCTGGAAACCGGAATGGTGAACTTGGTCGCACCGGTTTTGTCCTTGTATTTCGCGGAGATTCTCCACTGAAACTTACCTTCTTCTAAGATTGCAAAATCCTTAAACGAATAAGAATCTCCTTTCAGTTCTCTTTTCCAGATCGACTTATTTCCTTTCGATCTTAGCTCGAAAATTTCGAGAGCCACCGATTCCGTGTTTCCTTCGATTTCCCAACGGAAGTCGATGCTGTCCCGATTGGAAATATCGATGGTCTCTTCGGTCGCCGGGCTGTTCTGACTTAGGAAGGGCGCGTTGTCCGAAGTCTTGAACGACTGAGTTTTACTCGTCAATAAATTCTCCCCGTTGGATCCGAGCAGAGAAACCTTCCAGAAGTATTCACCGACGGATGGAAGCTGCACGGTTCCGGAAGAAGCGCGGAAATTCTCCCGAATCACGTTTCCGCTGAATTCAGAATTTTTGGCGATCTCTAACTTATATACACCGGAAGGCTCGGGTCTTTGCCAGCGAAAGGTCAATTTTTGATTGGCCGGATGACCCAATTCCTGTTCGTTTGAAGGGAAAAGTAAGTCGAAAGATTCGAGCGCCTGGATCTTAAACTGACGGCTCGGTGATACGACCGGATCTCCCTCTTTTGCCGCGGCTCTGACTCTCCAGAAATACGTTCCCGCGTTTGCGATCGGACTCGAGGTTAGGGAGAATGAGTTCGTTCTTTTGCTGAAAAGAAGGTTCTTAAAGTCGTTGTCGTTTGCGATTTCAAGAGTGTATTCGCTCAGATCGGAGGAACCCGACCAAACGAACAGACTTCCTTCTTTCGAGAATTTGCGGAGGGAAATCTCCTCCTGATCGGAAGGTTTTTTTAAGATAGGAGGTTCTGCTTTTTCCAACTTACGGATATGAAACGAAATCGCTTCGGAGGTAGACGTTTTCAGATCGGGCATGGAGGATTTCGGAGTTACGCGAGCGTAATACGTTCCTTCCTTCGTTTTATCCCAGCGATACAACGTTCCCTGGATTTCCTGGGTAAGAATCGATTCTTTGAAATTCTTGTCCTTGGCGAGTTCGAGAGTATAACTTTTGCTCAGATCCACGGGAGTCCATTGAATGACGACGCTCGGGGGAGAAGAAGTGAACTTGAATTCTTCCCCTCGTGCCGGTGCAAAGACCGACGGTTGTAGATTTCCGAGAACGGTCAAGGAACGGGTCTCGCTGTATTCCGGTTTATCGGTTCCGGGATGGAGCGCGGTGACTCGCCAATAATGCGTTCCTTTTTCCAAAGACTTGTTTAGGGAAATCGAATTCGATTTCGAGCGAGTTACGTTTTTCGTAAAACTCGGATGATTCGAAATTTCCAACGTATAATCCTTTACGCCTTCGACCTTGTTCCAGCCGAATGCGATCGCCGCGGCATTCGACGGAGTTTGCACGAACTTTCGTTCCGATGGAGAAGTGAGAGAAATCGACAAGGAACGGATTTCCGATTTTCCGTTTTTCAGTTCGATGGCTTGGTTGTTCGCAACGTTCGATTCCTGATTTCCGGATTTGACCTTCGCGTTTCCTTTGGAAACTTCCAGGTTCAACGCTTGGTCCTCGGACTTGGAAAGTTTCAGGTCGCCCTGGTTGACTTCCACGGTCGTTTCGCCGCTTTTGATTTTAAGTTCGGTGCCGCTGTCTTTGTTTGCCGAAACCGATCCGTAAGCGAAGTCGATGGATAAGTTCTTATCGGAGAAGTCGAGAAAGATCATGCTCTTTTGATCGAGTTTGATTTCGGTTCCGTCGTTTAAAACAAGAACCGCTTCGGCTCCGTCTTCCGTGCGGACCGTGTCCCGGTTGCGGACTTTCATCTCGGTTTCGATCTCTTCCCACATCACTTCCGAATCGAACTTTCTCTGCGCTTTCCGGTTTTTGAATATGATTTTGCCGATCTCCGGGTTGGTCCCTTTTTTGTGACCCGAAGTGATATGAAGGTATAATAATATACTAAAGAGGATTACGAGTCCCGTAAGAAAGGTGACGACGTATTTTCCTTCAGTCAAGTATCTCATACTTAACTTCTTCTCCGGGCTCTCCGCCTTCCGATTTTCCTTTTTTAGGAGGTTCCCAGACGATGCCGATTCGGTTTCTGAGTTCTTCTATGTTTTTAGGACAATTCGGATCGTCCTTACGGCCGAGAACCGCATAGATCACCTGAGGTTCTGATTTCCCCTTCACTTTGATGGACTGCATCTTTTCGACGTTGAACAGACCGGGAACGTGATCCAAAAGATCCTGCGTAATGAGAATATCCGTTCCGAACGGTTTATTCAACGCTTCCACGCGGGAAGCCAAGTTCACTGCGTCCCCGATCACTGTGTATTCGAGTCTTTGTTCGGAACCGATCTGACCCGCAATGACGGGGCCGTAGTTTAAACCGCAGCCGATTTTGATGATCGGCTTTTTATCGCCGCCTCTGCCTTGGTTAAAACGAAGAAGCGCCTCTCTCATCATAAGCGCGCCGGTGACTGCGTTGGCCGCGTCTTGATCCGAAGTTTTCGCAGCTCCCCAGGTCGCCATGATTGCATCTCCGATAAACTTGTCGACGATCCCGTGTGTTTCATTCACGCAATGAACCATCTCGGTCATGTACTCGTTTAAGAATTCGACGACTTCTTCCGGTTGAAGTTTTTCGGAAATCGCCGTAAAACTGCGGATATCCGAGAAGAAAATGGCGCACATCTTCCGTTCTCCACCGAGGGTAAGTTCCTGTTTCAGAACCATTTCGGCGATTTCTTTGTTTACGAAACGTCCGAGGGCATCTTTTACCTTTTCGCGTTCTTCCAGACCCTTGCCCATGTCCACGAAGTAATCCGTGAGAAGACCGACTTCGTCCCGGGTCGTGGAACTGATTCCGATCTTGAAGTTTCCGCGTGCGATTTCGGTCGTCGCGTGTAAAAGGTTTAACAGAGGTTTGGTGATCGTCTTCGCAAAGAAGAAAACGATGATCAGCGCCAAACAAAGGGCGATCCCCATGATGAGAAGATTGGTTCTTTGGATTCGATAAACCGCTTCAAACGCCTTGTCTTCGGGAACGATGGAGATCACAGCGCCGCCGCCGAAGCCCAGCTTTTGAAACGAACCGAACCAGGACTTTCCTTCCTTGTCCTTGTATTCGGTTTGTTTGGTGTTTTCCGAACTGTTGACCATGGATTCCATGATCGGAAGATTCATGAAGTTCGTGTTGGATTGAAGAAGTTTCGGATCGGAGTGTGCGATCAAATCTCCTTCTCCGTTTACGAGAAATACTTCGGAAATATCCTGTTTTTGGAATGCGTTTAGGAATTTTTCCAAACGTAAAATCAAGACGAGAACTTTCGGATTGGAACTGGAGGAAGGGACCGCGATCGCAAAGATAGGCTCCTTGAATTCCGCGCTGAGATTCTCCATTCTACCGCCGGTCAAAACGGACTTCGTGATCAAACCGGGACGGCCCGCGATCAGATCCGAAATTTCTTTCGGAGAAACCTTGACCTCGCTTAAATACGGTTCGTTGAAGAACTCGTTGATCGAAGAGGGCGTGTTGTTCTCGATTTGAAACAAACCCGCGTAGATAAAGTCGGGATCGTTTTGAAAGAAAATATCCGCAAACGAAAGACCGGCTTTTCCCTGTGCGAGCGCGCCGACGATCTGTTTTCCGTTGGAAAGAATCTCGTTGATGTCGGTTTTGATCTTTAACCCGAGAATATTCACTAAATTTAAATTGTTTTGCAACACTCGAACTTCGGAGTCTCCGCGAAACGCGGAGGAAGCGAAGAAGATGATCGTGGAAACCGTGATCGTCATCAAAAGAGAAATCACCGCCATCAACTTGATCTGAAGCGGAAGTTTCGTTTTAGCCGAACTTCCCGAAGCTTGTTTGTCGCCATCGTCGGCCGGACTTTTTGCAACGGGAGAATTTTGATTTTGCGAAGAAGCGGATTTCGTTTTTGCAGAATCGGTTTTGTCGACCGACTTTTGCGAAGAAGCTTCGCTTCGGTTCACGCTCGCCTCTTGAGCGGATTCCGGCGGAGCAGTCGATGCCGCTGACGCTGCGGAACCGTTCGTGGATTCTTTTCCGTTCGTTGCCGGAGCCGGTGCGGTCGTAGAAGCGCTCCCATTTACCGTTGTCGAATCGGAAATCGAAGAAGAGGGCGAGGTTTCCGCAGCGACGGAAGAAGAATGCGGAGGCGGATCGACGGAGATCTCTTTTAATTTTTGATCGTCTTCCAGATGATCGATTTCGATCGCATGGATAGGAGAAGATTGAAAGCCGATTTTCTGATTTTTACGGTCTTCTTCCGTAAGAGGAACCGCTTTGATCTTCGTAAGATTTTCGACGCCCGGCTCGTATTGAATCTTATACTTCAATGCGGACGGACGTCTTCCTTCCCGAACGAGATGGGAAGAAACCGAAAATTCTCCCGGAGGGATTTCATGAAAGGAATGCGGGTCCTTGTGTCTGGAAAGAAATTTCCGAAAAACCGCTTGGTCTCCATCCGGGGCCGAATAACCGAAACGGGAAACTCGACTTTCGAGTTCGGAATCTGTGAGGGAAGGATCGCTCGCGAGTAAAAGTTTGGAAAGAAAAAGAGGGAATCTGGATTCACAATCCGGTTCGATCAGGAAAAGAAGGTTTCCTCTTTTCAAGAATTTTTGAATTTTCAAAAAAGTGCCGAACACCGAGTCGTTGGTTTCGGGGCCCGGAGGAATCTGAATCGAAAGAACCGTGACGAGCGGATCAATGGAGTCTAACGTTTCCGCATCGATCGAATGATCGTTTGAAATGACGCAGATCGTGCCGATTTCTTTCTTTGCGATTTCTTCGGAAAGAAGGGAAAGATCGGTCCGGGATTTGGAATTTGCCCCCGAAATAAATAGGAGAGCGCCCGAAGTTCCGAATGGAAGATAACGATGATTGATTTCTAACATGTACGAAGACTCTCTGATCCAGGAAAAAATAATTCCACTGTAAGGAATATTCTATTTTCTCCCGTCATTAACCTCTTTATAATATAATTACTTGATTCGGCGTTTTTGTTTGTTTTTCGCAAGAAATCGCTTTCTGCTATACTCTAGTTTCGGAAAATGGGAACGAATTCTTAAAATAGAGGAAAACTCTCATGGCAACTGCGGTATTTAAGACAAATTATGGAAATTTTTCGGTCTATCTGGACGAGGAAAAGGCTCCAATCACTGCGGGAAATTTTATCAAATTAGCGAAAGACGGATTTTACAACGGCCTTACATTTCATAGGGTTATCAAAAATTTTATGATTCAGGGCGGTTGTCCGACCGGAAACGGAACCGGAGGCCCGGGTTACAAAATTCAGGACGAGTTCCACAAGGATCTCAAAAACGCGAAATACACGCTTTCTATGGCAAATGCCGGACCGAATACGGGCGGATCGCAGTTCTTTATCAACGTAAGAGATAATTTCTATTTGGACAATCGTCATGCGGTGTTCGGTAAGGTTACCGAGGGAATGGATATCGTAGAAACGATTTCGGAAACCGAAACCGGTTTTCAAGATAAGCCGACCAAGTCGGTCGTGATCGAGTCGATTACCGTTTCGGAATAAAATTCTGGCCCGGCACCGGGTCAGAGCGTCACAGCTTCATTTTTCTTAAATAAGAAAAACTGCATCTTTCAAAGATGCTATAACTTATTTCCGGTCGCGCCTGGATTGGGTGCGTTCCGGTTATAATCTGGCGCCTTTTGTTCTTTTATTTTGGCGATCTTAAACTGCCTTTACTTCTTTTGCGGAGTTTTCTTGAAAACTCCGTAGCTCTTCCTCTCTAATCAATGCTCCTTTTTTAGAAATCTTATCATCGATGCTGCCGTTATAAAGTGATTGAATCTCTTTCGTTTTTCGCTTCTTTTTGAAAGAAATTGACCGAAAATCCTTCCCTTTCGTTTTATATTAGAACCGCATTTTGCAAGGGAACAAAGCGGGCTTTGTCAACTCGTTTCGCGGAAAACATACGATTAGGCAGTTTGGATTACTTCCAACGATTTAGAGGAACGTAAATTCGAAAAAAAGAATATTCTGAAATTCGTAAAAAACAAAGAAAACAAAAAACCAGGATTGACATTTTTATCGAAATATCTACTTTTTAACGTCAATAAAGATCGGGTTGGAAATTCTTTTGAATCGTAGTTCCCAAAGATTGGAATTGCACCGAGGGTTTGGCTTTTGAATGTGCGCGGAGTCTTTTTTAGGCGAAGATTTTCAGGAGTCCTACTCAGTGACTGAATCGGAATTTCAATGGGTTGCCTCTCTTCAAACGCCGATCGGCGTTTTGGATCATGGATTGCGTATTATAAAGTGCAATTCTTCTTTTGCAAATCGATGTTTGGGAATTTTTTCCGAAGCTTGGAAGAATCAAATTCTCGATCGGGTTCTGCAGTTTCAAAATCCTTCTCTTTTGGAAGAATTCAAAAATTCTAAATTAGAAAAACCGATTTTTTTCAGGGAACAATTCTTGAATTCTTCACACGAAGAATTGCACTTAAGGGGTACTTTGACTCGGGTTCGATCCGGAAACGAAGAAGTTTTGTTTTTAGAGATTTCCGAATCTTCGGAATCAAAAAAATCGAAAC
This sequence comes from Leptospira yasudae, assembly GCF_003545925.1. Taxonomy (NCBI): domain Bacteria; kingdom Pseudomonadati; phylum Spirochaetota; class Leptospiria; order Leptospirales; family Leptospiraceae; genus Leptospira; species Leptospira yasudae. Next base: position 359,919 of record NZ_QHCU01000004.1, read on the forward strand.
TAAAGGAAAAGGAAATTGCCGCGGTGATTTCCCGATTGTATCACGATCTCCAAGAACCGATTCGAAATCACAATGCCTTTCTAAAATTACTTTCCGATCGCTTTGTAAATGAATTGAATCCAAAAGGAAAGGAATTTCTTCGGATCGCGAGAGACGGCGGGGAACGTCTTTGGAATCGGATTCAATCTCTTCTTTCGTTTTTACGAATCGAAAAAGAAAAGAACATCTTTCGAACTCTTTCTTTGGAAGAAGTCTGGAAGAATTCTCTCGATCCGGTCAAAGACGATCTTGAAACTGCGAACGCGAACATATCCGTGGAAGGAATCTTTCCTCGGATCGTTGGTAACGGTTTTCTTTTACAAGAGCTCTTTACGCAGCTTCTTTCCAATTCGATTCGATTCAAGCGACCGAACGAAGCTTTGATTCTTTCCGTTTCTTGTTTTATGGACGACGGATGGAACAAGGTTCGCGTTCGAGACAACGGAATCGGACTCGAATCAAAGGAACAAAGAATTTCCATCGACTTATTCAAAACCTTTCATGAATCGAATGAGTCGGCCGGACAAGGAACCGGTTTGTTTTTTTGTAAAAGGATCGCCGAACTTCACGGAGGAAGTTTGGAAATCGAAACCGGTTTAGCGGAAGGTTTCGGAGTTTTGATTCGGTTTCCCAAAGAGTTTCAGTTAGAACAAATATAGATAGAGAGTTTCCTTCGTATGTTTAAAGATTCTTTTTCAGTCCTTTTGATCGAAGACTCGAACGCGGACTATCGTTTGATTCAGGAATACCTGGGCGAGTCTCAGAGTCCTTCGTTTCAAATCAGTCGTAGTGCGGATTTTTCCGGCGGTCTTTCCAGCATTTCCAAAGAAAGCCCGGATCTGGTTCTACTCGATCTTTCTCTTCCCGACCGAGCGGGTTTGGAAGCGTTATCCGAAATCAAACGAAAGTTTCCGCAGATTCCTGTCATCATCTGCAGCGGAGCGGAAGACAAAGAAATAACGGTCAACGCATTGCAGATCGGAGCGCAGGATTACGTTTACAAAGGAAAATTCGATTCTTACTCTTTGAGCCGTTCCTTGGTTTTTGCGTACGAAAGAAATCGTCTCGCATTGGAGCTCGAAAAGAAGAACGTCTTCGAACAGGAAAGCGAAGAACGATACCGTTTGTTCTTTCAATACAATCCTCATCCGGCGTTTTTATTCGAACACGATACGTTCGAAATTTTGGAAGTGAATCAGGCGGTTCTGGAAAAATACGGTTACGAGGAAAGGGATCTGATCGGAAGAAATGTGCTTCATATCTTCGAGGAAAAAAACTTCGATGCGGTAAGACGGGAAATTCTTTCCTTTCAATTCGGGGTCAACCGCGCCGCTTCGATAACCCATAAAAAGAAAAACGGGGAAGAATTGATCGCCGATACGACCGTGTATAAGTTCCGTTATCGAAATCAGGTTCTGGATTTGGCCGTGATTACGGACGTGACCGAGATGGTTCGCAACCGCGAGTCGATTCTTGCGTCCTTGGCGGAAAAAGACACTTTGATTCAGGAGATCCATCACCGAGTCAAAAACAACATGCAGATCATGGTTTCTCTTTTGAATCTGCAGGCGGACAACGCGATGTCTCGCGATCTTACTTCGAAAGAACTTTACGGTTTGCTAAAAGACACGGAAAGCCGCGTATTTTCGATGTCTTTGGTTCACAACGAACTCTATAAATCCAGGGATCTTTCGCACGTCGATTTTGAAAGTTATCTGAATATGCTTCTGCAAAATTTATGGAATCTCTACGGCGTCGATCCTAAGATCCAACATTCCATCGACGCGAAGGGGTTGATCCTCGGAATGAACGTCGCGATTTCCCTCGGTTTGATCGTATGCGAGCTTGTTACGAACGCCATCAAACACGCGTTCTCCGAAAACCACGAAGGTTTATTGAAGCTTACCGCCCGGTTGACGGATGGAACGATTACCGTTTCGATCGAGGACAATGGGAAAGGAATTCCGGAGGAATTCTTGAATCCGGATCATGAAACTTTGGGATTGCAGCTCGTTACGATTCTTACAAAGCAGATTCAGGGAAAGCTCGATTTGGAAAAACTGCATCCGGGCACCCGATTTCAAATCCGGTTTCCGGAACACGAACAAACGTAGAGAATCGGTTGCGGAGATTTCCGCAACCGACGAGTCGTTTAGATTTTTTTTCCGCAGCCTTTCATGGAAGGATCATACGGGTTTTGCACCTTGTCACCGGAAGCGATCCATTTCTTTTTCACCATCGGGCAATAAAAAACGTGCATTCCGGTAGATTCATCTTTTTGAATGTAATCCTTTAACGATTCCGAAAGCTCGGAATACGCTTCCAGTTTCGCCTTTTCTTCGGTCGCGCTTTTTAGTTTTTCGGCGGCTTTGAGCGCGGGAGTCAGGGAAGAATCGCGAGCCACTTCTTGTTGCAGGACCGCGATCAGTTTATCCGCGACGACTTCTTTGCCGTTCAAAAAAGACTGATGAATCTGATTCAACTCGGCGAGGACCGTCGGTCTCGTGGGTAAAATCGACTTCGCATCCAAAAGAGCGGCGCTGAAAAAAAGGATCAAGGAGAAGAGGATTGTTTTTTGTTTCATCTGATTTCTTTCCTTACGCGATTTTTTTCAGTTCGGCGATACATTCTTTGCAGCTGTCCGCGCAGTTCTTGCAGATTTCATGATGGGATTCGTGAACCCTGCATTCTTTCTCGCAGGCTTCGCAAGCTTTGATGCAGATCGCCGCGACTTCTTTCGTAAGCGGAGAATTGGAAGCTCCGAGACTTACGAACGCTTTGCAGAGAGCCAACGTGTCCTTTACCGTTTTGAGACAATCCGCGAGCATCGTATCTCCGGTGGAAAGATTCTCCTCGCAATGAGCGAGACAGATTTCCGCGTTTAAGATGCACTTGTTTGCGGCTTCCAAGGTCTTTCGATCGACCTTTTTAGAAGTCGGTTTGTCGTTCTTCTTTGCAGGAGCTTCGTGGTGTTTGTGACTGGATTCTTTCGCTAAAAGAGATCCGGCGGATGCGAACGCGAGAAGCGCCGCGGATTGTGTGATGAGTTCTTTTCTAGTTAACATATTGAATATTCCTTTTTTCTAAAATTTGAATCGATTGTTAAACGAAGTCGGGCAGGAAAAAGAAGGATCAGATCAGAAGACGAACCGAGGAAATCGAGATCAGAACGGATTTTTGGGCGTTGTATTTCGAGCCACCCGAGTCGGCCGGGGGAAAAACGAGAAACTTTCCGAACGTAGGGCGAAATACGTCCTGAATCGAGGAAAGAACCGAGAAATAATTTCGATCCAATTCGGGGGATTTAGGATGGATGGATTCCTGCGAAACGACCAAGTCGCAAGAAGAGCAGGTAGTAGGAACCGGATCTTTTGCCTTTTCCGTTTGATGACAAGGAGGAAGATCGTTTTGAACCGTTGCATTTGCGGTCTTCGCCCAGGCCGGGCAGTGATTTCCGGAAAGCATCACGGTAAAACAAACCAAGGCGACGGTCAAACCGGTCGCGCCGAAAAAAGCAGCCAAACGTTTCGCTTTTTGGTTCATTCCTCCCCTTAGACTTCTTCAACCGAAGCTTCCGGCAAGAAGTTTTTAAAAAATTCGTTTGATTTCATTGCGAATTCGGAGGAGCTTTGATCCTTCCAGGCTCGGTTGATTTCGAAAACCCGAGGAGAAAAATCCGTGATGAATTCGATTCTGATTTTAGACGACGCTCAAGAGAATTGTATGCTGATGCAGGGAATTCTCCGCAAGTCCGGCTACAAGGATACGCAGACGAGTCAGTCTCCCGATGAAGTGATCGATTGGCTCAGTTTGAAAAGCGATGATCCTCCTAAAAAAGAATTTTCCCTGATTCTTTTGGACATCCTGCTTCCGGGGATTACGGGACTTGAAATTCTCAAGATGATCCGTGAAAAGGATGAACTCAAAGACATTCCCGTCATTATGATTACCGCCCTTAAAGAGGCGAACGTTCTGCAAGAAGCGTTCGACTCGGGCGCGATTGATTACGTGGTCAAGCCGTTTGACGCGACCGAACTTTTGGCTCGGGTTCGTTCCGCTCTTCGTTTGTTCGAAGAGATGACTCGCAGAAAGGAACGGGAGAAGGAGCTGGAAAAACTCACCGATCAACTTCAGGAAGTGAACGCGTATCTCGTCGCGATTTCGAGAACGGATGCGTTGACCGGACTTTACAATCGAAGATATTTCGACGAGGTTCTCGCGACGGAATGGAAACGTTGTTGGAGAACGGGAACCAGCGTCGCGCTTTTGATGTTGGACATCGATCATTTCAAACTCTACAACGATACGTACGGTCACCAAGGCGGGGATCAGTGTTTGAAGCAGGTTTCGGCCGCGATTCGGGATTGTGCGAGAAGAGCGGGCGACGTCGCAGCCCGTTACGGGGGAGAAGAGTTTGCGATCATTCTTCCGGAAACGAGCGAATCCAACGCGGTCGTCGTCAGCAGGAACATCTTAGAAAAGGTGGAAAAACTCGCGATCCCGCATTCTGCTTCCAAAACCGATTCGATCGTAACTCTCAGCATCGGAATGGCGACGTTGAGTCCGAGTCCCGAAAACTCGATCGCGGAATTGATCGAACGCGCGGACAAGGCCTTGTATCTCGCAAAGGAAGAAGGAAGGAATTGTCTTCGGTTTTATCCGCAAGGCGACTAACGTTTCTCGCTTGGGGTAATCCACAAAAATTGAATGTCGTTTACGTTGGTTCCGGTCGGGCCGGTAAACACCAAGGCATCGGCCGATCGAAGCGCTTCATACGAATTGTGATTTTGCAAAGCGGAATTCGGATCGTTCGTTTTTGCGATCTCGTTCCAAGTCGTTCCATCCACGATCGCACCGGCCGCATCGGTCGGCCCGTCGCTTCCGTCGGTCGCCAAAGAAAGAAAAGTGATTCCCGATTCGCCTGCGATCTGTTTGGCGAACGCAAGCGCGAGTTCCTGATTTCTTCCTCCTTTCCCTTTCCCGTCGTGAGTTACCGTAGTTTCACCTCCGCAGAGAATGAGCAACGGCGATTTTGCAGTAAGAGCGGCTTCCTTTGCGATCGATCCCAAAAAGAATCCCGCTTCTTTCGCTTCGCACGCCAAAGAGGAAGTAAGAAATAAAACCGGAATATTCCGGTTTTTGCATTCGTTTTGTACCGCTTCAAGGGCGAGTCGGATGTTTCCGATGCAATGGACGGAATTGCGTGTTGGTCGTGACTTAGATTCTTCGTTTGAAAAGGAAGAATCGCGGGAAGACGGATCGGGTTTTAGAGAAGAACTTCCGGATTCTGCGGAGGAGGATGTTTCCTTTGATTGCCGGAATTTTCTTTCGAGAAGCGATTCGATTTTTGAATCCGATGGTAAATGATAGTGTTCGAATATTCGTAAAATGGAATTTCGATCGATTTCCGAAGGAATCATGGGTCCGGAAGCGACCTTGGACAGATCGTCTCCAAGTACGTCGGAAAGAATGAGAGTGATCGATTTCGCGGGAAGAATTTTGGAAAGAAGTCCGCCGCCTTTGATTTCCGAAAGAAGAATTCGAATCGTATTGATTTCGCGGATATCCGCACCGCTCTCCAGAAGGCGTCGGTTCCAAACGATTAAATCTTCCAAACTAAACCCCGCAGCGGGGACTTCCAACAAGGCCGAACCTCCTCCGGAAAGAAGAACGAGCGCCGTGTCTTCCGGTTGCAAGGATGCACAAAGTTCTAAAATTCTTTTTCCACCGGTTATGCTGTTCGCATCCAAGACGGGATGTCCCGCTTCGATGATCTCCAGTTTAGGAAATTGATTTCCGGAGGAATGTCCGTATTTAGTAAGAATCAAACCCGCGGAAATCTGAGATTCCAGAAGTTCGTAAGCGGCAGCCGCCATCGGTTCCGCGGCCTTGCCGATCGAAAAAAGAACGATTCTTCCCGAAGTTCGGTTGGATTCCAGAAAGCGACGCACCGCAGGACCGGGTAAGGAACTTCGGATCGCGATTCTTCCCAAATGAAACAAAACGGAACGAGGAGAATTCGGATCCAAGTTCGGAGTTTCGTTCCAAGAAAGAGTCGGCATAGGATTTTCCAAGTTGAACCGATTTCCGAAAAAAGAAACATTTTTCCGATTTTAGAACGAGGCATGCCTGTGGATCGATCGAAACGAAAATGATCGAAGAAGTGGAATTTGCCGATCGATGCGCGAGCGAATACTCGCTCGGAAGAAGCGATCCGCAAAACGATTTCCGTTGACATCTGATTTCAAAACCCCAATGTAGTCCCTCACGGAAACGTTAGACGCCGCGATTGGCGCGCGAATCATCGAGGAATTTCATGTCGGAAATCAAAACATCCTCCTTACAAAACGGAGAAAGAGAATACAAATATTTGAGTCTGGGGAAAGGAAAGAATCTGATCTTTTTCTTTCACGGATTTCCGGACGATGCCGGTTCCATGAAGGAACTGATGGAATTCTTTTCCGAAAAAGATTTCACATGCATCGCTCCGTATATGCGCGGTTATTCTCCCGGTTCCAACGTTCCGTTTTCGACGACCGTAAGCATCGCGGAACTCGCGGGAGATTTGAAGTTCATCGTTGAATCGCTCCAGGCAAAACACAAACCCGCAAAGACGATCGTTGTCGGTCACGATTGGGGTGCGATCGCTTCGTATGCGTTCGCCAATCTTTCTCCGAGATCGATCGACGCGTTAGTCGCTCTTTCCGTTCCTCCGCTTCCCACGTATCTTAAAAATCTGGTATTGTATCCTTCGCAGATTGTACGAAGCTGGTATATTCTGTTCTTCCAACTTCGCGCGGGTATTCCGGAATCCGCTTTGTTGAAAAACGATCTCTTACGCCGTCTTTGGGAGGATTGGAGTCCGGGCTGGAAAATTCCGGAGGACCGGTTTCGGGAAGTTTCCGCGAATCTAAAAATTCCGGAACATCTGACGACCGCGCTCGGGTATTACCGTGGACTTTTGACCCCGGGAAATCTCGCTCTTTGGAATTCGAGCCGCGAATTGGTGTTTCATAAAATTTCCGTTCCAACCTTGGTTCTCGCCGGCGAAAAAGACGAATGTATTTCTCCTTCGGTTTATAAAGGACTGGAATCTGAATTTTATTCCCGTGTTTTATTCAAGACGATTCCGAAGGCGGGACATTTTCTTCCCTTGGAAGCGGCCGGACCGGTGGCGAAGGAAATCGCCGCTTTTCTAAAATTATAAAAATCGAATATTCCGGAAACGGAAAATCGTAAGCGAGCGAAAATCCGTTTCGAAAGACGAATGAATTCTTACGCAAGGAGACGCAGTCTGTAGCGTAAAGCCGGGATTCTTTCGATCGTAAACATAAAAAAAGCCGCGCCTTTGCGGGTCGCGGCAAGATGTGTTTCGTAAGTTTGAGTTGGTTGAATGTAGAAGGGCGGTTTGTTTAACCTCCCGCCGGAGTTTCGGACCATTGAATCTTCGGATTGGACGTTGTTCCTTTTTCGGAACGTTTGTCCGCGAGCGATTCGAAGTAATCTTCGTAATACGGAAAGTTCGTTCCCATCACGCGATCCCAAAAGTTGAAGTAAAGACTGTAGTTTCCGTGAAACTTTTGGTGGTGCAGGTTGTGATGCGTGGACGTGTTGATCCACTTTAAGATCGGATGTCTCGTCCAGTTTTTCGGAAGAAACTCGTATCCCAAGTGCCACCAGATGTTCATGATCATCGCGTAGAACGTATGGAAGAGGAGCACGTGAAAGTGGATCGGAATGAACGTAACGAAAAACACGATGTAAATTCCTTCCAAAAACGCTTCCAGAAAATGAAAGTGATACGCCGCGATCGGAGAAGGGTTCACCGATTGGTGATGCACCGAGTGAACCTTGGAATACACTTTCTTATGGTGCATAAACCGGTGCGCCCAGTAAAACCAGGTTTCGTGCCAGATCGTAATCAACACAAAGGAAAGAATCATATAAGGAATTCCGCCGTGAGCCGAGTAGTCGCCGAAATACACGTTGTTCGGAATCAAACCCATTCTCGCGCTGACGATGTTCGTAGTGGCGATGATCGTGAAAACGAAAAGGGTGACTGCGGATTGTTTGAATTCGTTTTTGATCTTATCCATTTTCGGATAAACGGATTGGATTCGGAAACGGTGAAAGAAATCCTTCTTCCAAACGTAAAGGATCAAAAAGGCCAAACCCGCGATCGGGTAATAGCGCACTACGTTCATCGAAAATTGAAAGAGTCCGATTTTTTGGACGCAATCTAGAACTAACTCACACTGAACTGGATTCATGAAAGAATCTCCTCTGTTGACTTAGGATTAGTTTACGGTTTTTTTCGAATCAAATCGTCCGACTTGGTCGAAACGGTCGGAAAAAAACGACCTGACTTATCAATCAGGTCTTAGAATTTCCTTTTTTTCGAAATTCCGTCGGACTCAAACCCGCTTCTTTGCGAAACGCGTCGTTGAACGAGGATTTGGACTGAAATCCGACCTGATACGCAATCGAAAGAACCGTATCTTTCGGAGAATGAAGGAGAAGGTGTTTCGCTTCCGCGATCCGATATCCGTTGACGAGTTGGAAAAAACTTCTTTTTACGTGGAGATTCAAGTATTCCGAAAGCTGGTGGGGAGAAATTCCCAGTTCTTCGGCGAGTTTGGCGAGCCCGAGATTCTCCTCTTTGTAAATTTTTTTCTCCTCCATGAGAATGTTCAAATTCCGTTCCAAGGATTCCAGATCCACCGATCCAAGCTGTGTGGTTTTGTATTTCCGTTCTTCCTCTACGATCTTTTTGACCGCGCTGAAAATTTCGGGATGGCTCTGACGGATGATGTAGATTCCGCAGAGTAGAATTCCGATCAAAATGGAGGAAATTTCCAACCGGACGACTCCGGTTTGCTGGATGCTCGTGGACAAACCCAAAGCCGAAGAGGAAACCGCGACCGCGAGAATGAACAGAATCAAACGGATTTCTGGACGGCTATAAATCGTGGTCCAGCGGATTCTATGAATCAGATTCCAGCTTATGTTCAAAAGATAACCGAGAAGGGTGATCGACATGATCGCGATTCCAAGACGGATATCCCAAGAAAAATGTCCTTCCGCGGATTGTCGCAAACACTCGAGTTTGTATTCTTCCGAGGAAAGATAAAACGGAGTCAAGAGAACGAGAATTCCTAAAAACGGAATCAGATCCATCCAACGAAAAAGGGGAATCGTATTCTCTTCTTCCCAAAGATTGGAAATGTAAGAACGCAAAAGCGGACCGAACAAAACCGCCAAAGGCAGATGAACCGCGTACAGATGCGGGAAAAATCGGATGTTTTTGCTGATCAAAAGATACGCGTGGATTTGAAAGATAAACACGGCGCCGAATAAAATCAAAAGAATCCGGTTTCTTCTTCCTTTGAGGGCGAGAGGAATTTCACCCAACACGAACAGAAAAGAAAGCGCCGACGTAAAACCGACAAAGGCGGAAAGAACGGAATGAATGTCTGGATCTCCTGGTAAACTAGCAAGCATGGAACTTTTTCGTAGGATAACTCAGGTATTTCCGATGGAAAGCAAAACTAATCGTTTCGGGCTATAAAAAGACGGATCGAATCGACCGAAAATGGAACCGAACCGATTTGGAACCGGATCGAAAGGGATGTTCTCCTTTCGGTTTGGGGTTTAAATCGATTAAGTTCAAAAAGAAGCGAAAGAATGAAAAAAAGAAAGAATTCAGTTGTTTTTGAAAGAAAGGGTCCGTTGGGAAATGCAATCGTTGGACAAACTTTGTTTTATTGTTGCGTCGCACAACGTCTAATAGGAAAAGATAATGGGACAAAATAATGTTCTCTTCTCCTTAGAAGGGAGGCGTCAAATGCTCGAAAAAATGATCGAAGATTTCAAGGATTCCGTAAAGGAATCGGTTAAATCCGTTCGCATCCCCTTGGAAGTTCATAGTAAAACCGGTAATTATTCCGCGGAAATCGGCGGCTGGGAAGGCACGTCCATGAGCCTCAATCTCGGACGTTTCAATTCCGACAGCGTCGGGGAATCCGCAACCTTAGAAGTAAGAATTCCGTTTTGGAAGGATCCGATTTTACTGCACGGGACGATTACCGAAAAGAAAATCGTCCGTTCCAAGTCTCAAGAAAGAATTACGGATAATGTGCTTTTGTTCGAATCGGATGCGATCGGACTAGTTAAAAAATTCTTACCGAAATTTCCCGTGGATCTCAAGGATTGGAAGATTACGATCCCCGAGTTCCCGAAAAAAGCGGGGTAAGTAAAAGAATCAAAAAAGGACGCGGGCAAGCGTCCTTTTTTTACGATCGGCGACGAATCGGAACCGAATTCAATTTTTTGAATGTTCGATGATCGTTACGAGATCGTCTTCCACTTGTTTTGCAGTCTCCGAAAGTTTCGGAGAATCCGAAAAAAGACCCAACAAAGAAGTGGGTTTGATCATTCCGATTTTCGTTTTTCCCTTTTCTGAATAAACCGAAATTCGACAAGGAAGTACAAGATTCATTTCCATATCCTCGCTCAGAACCTGGTTCGCTTTGTGTGGATTGCAGACTTCCAAAATCCTGCATTCTTCCGCAAAGTCCACTCCCTTCTTTTTCATCGTCTCCTTTAGATTGTGGATGTGGAGAACTCCGTATTTTCGTTCGGTGATCTCTTTTTCCAAATCCCGAACGCATTCTTCTACGGATTTTTTGGATTCAACGATGTATTTCATTCTTTCCTCCGTTTCTTAGGATTAGAATATCAGAATTGCTGCATATCATTCTTCCGACTTGATCTTTTAGAGTTTGTTTCATTGATAAATGTCAATTCGAGTCGAAGGGTTTTCGACGATTTCGCCATTGACATTCTTTCTTTTTCGAGGCATATTTAGGTTCCGTGCTTCCTCTCCGATCCTCCTTCTCACGACGTAACTCGTGAATCCATCTCGCGATTCGGAAACGTTTTGGGACGGACCGGAGAGGCCGGTGCGGGCTTCTTCCAATTTTTCAATCCGATCTTTTTATCAGGAGAATCCTATGAAACGGTTTTTGATTTTGTGTTCGTTGATTGTTTCGGTTTGGGGTCTTTCGGCGCAACGATCCGGAGGCGGTGGTCCAGGAATGAATCAAAAAGGAAGTCCTTGTTTTGAGGATCATGAAAAATTCTGCAAGGACGTCGATCACAGAAGAGGGGCCATGCGTGATTGTCTTCTCAAAAACGAAGCACAACTTTCCGCAGGATGCAAAGATCATTTGAACCGCACAAAGGACCGTCCTCGTAGAAATAGATAATTTGCGATCCGTTTTGAAAACCGGAGAGCAAGTTTTGCCGTGATATTCCGGTTTGGAGGAGTTCCCACAGCATTCTTTCGTTTCGAGTATTTCGGAAAATTTCGAATCTTGTGGTAGTTCCCACAGCGTTTTTTCGTTTCGAGTGCTTCGGAAAGTTTCGAATCTTGTGGTAGTTCCCACAGCTCACTGAAATCGTTCTGACTTCGCGCGGTCTTTTCAAATGTTCCGACAAGATCCGCGCATTTTCCTTGACGACGTTCGAATCCTTTCCGTCAAAGTTTGATTTCGAATTCCAAAGGCGCGTGATCGGAAAGAGGTTTGTCTCTGTAAATCGAATGGCTCTTTACGTTCTTCTTCAATTCTTCCGTAACAAAGAAATAGTCGATTCTCCATCCTTTGTTTTTGGCGCGGGCTCCGGCGCGAAACGTCCACCACGAATATTCCTGTTTATCGGGATACAAATACCGAAACGTATCCACCCAACCTTGGTTTAAAAATCCGCTCAGCCATTCCCTTTCTTCGGGTAAGAATCCGCTGCTCTTCGCGTTGCCTTTCGGATCGTGAATGTCCTGCGGAGTATGCGCGATGTTCACGTCTCCGCAAACGATGATGTTCGGTTGTTTTTTTCTTCGTTTGGCGGCTTCTTTTTGAAAGATGTCCAAGAATTTCATCTTTGCGGTTTGACGCACGTCACCCGTCGTTCCGGAAGGAAAGTATAAGTTCCACAAGGCGAAACCGGGATATTCGAGATAGATGCTTCTTCCTTCTTTGTCGAAAAAAGAATCTCCGATTCCGAGAGTGATCTTTTGCGGAGGTTTTTTATAAAGAATCGCGACTCCGCTGTAACCTTTCTTTTCCGCGCTGTTAAAGATCGGAGTATAACCCAATTCTTCCCAAAATGGGGAAACCTGTTCCTGCATGGCCTTGGTTTCTTGAAACGAGATGAAGTCGGGTTTCGTAGTTTGAATGTAATCGGCCAATCCTTTTTCCAAAGAAGAACGGATTCCGTTGCAATTGAGAGAGATGAGTTTCATAGGCAAGTCGTAAACTGAACGAATTCTTCGGACGGGCAATTGTTTTTTCGCGAAATTTCAGATGCAGGAACAGTTCTTTCGGAAATTCTGGTTTTCAGAGATGTCGATTCCAATTCTACAAGTCAGTTTAAAGGATCGTTCGATTTTGGACCCGGTTTTAAAACGGGCCCGAGAAGATCTGAGTTCCACGTTGAACCTCGTAAAACCGATCATCGAGGACGTTCAAAAACGAGGGGACGCAGCTCTTCGGGATTACACACGCAAGTTCGACGGAACGGTTCCCGATTCTTTCGTTTTAGAACTCTCTTCTCTTCATCCTAAGATCGATTCCGATCTGGAGATTGCCCTTCAAAAGGCAGCGGAAAACATCCAAGCCTTTCATAAGATTCAAATTCCGGAAGACAAAGAAATTACGGTCCACGGAAATCGATTAGGAATTCGTCATACTCCCGTCGAATCGGTTTCCGTTTACGCTCCCGGCGGAAAGGCTTTGTACCCTTCCACGATTTTGATGGGAGTGATTCCAGCAAAACTCGCCGGCGTAAAAAACATTCAGATCGTTACTCCTCCGCAACAAGGCGCATTGCCGGACGGACTGATCGCCGCCGCCAAAATCGCGGGCGCGGATCGAATCATCTTAGCGGGAGGCGCGCAGGGAATCGCGGCCGTCGCATACGGAACCGAAACGATTCCCGCTTCCGAGTTCGTCATCGGACCGGGTAGCAAGTTCGTAACCGCGGCAAAAGTTTTTTTAAGCGGACAAGGAGTGATCGGAATCGATTCTCCCGCCGGTCCGAGCGAAGTTTTAGTCGTCGCGGACGATTCCGCAAATCCGACCTGGGTCGCCGCAGATCTTTTATCGCAAGCGGAACACGGAGAGGATTCGGTCGCGATTCTCTGCACCGATTCTTTGTCCCTGGCGCAAAAAGTAGCGGAAGAAGTGGAGAAGGCGCTGCACGAACGTCCGAAACGGGGCGAAATGAAACGCAAGTCCATCGAAGACCACGGAAGAATATTCGTATTTCCTAATTTAGAAGAATGCTTTGCGTTTTCCGATCTTTTTGCGCCGGAACACCTCGAAATCCAAACCAAGAATTACCGGGAGGATCTAAAAAAGATCAATCACGCCGGTTCCGTCTTTTTGGGGAATTATTCTCCTGTGGCGATGGGGGATTATATCAGCGGAACCAATCATATCCTTCCGACCGCGGGCGCCGCGAGGATTTATTCCTCTCTCGGAGTTGCCACGTTTTTGAAACGAGTGACCTGGCAGGAAGTTTCGCGGGATTCTTTGAAGGATTTGTATCCGCACGTGAAGGTTCTTTCCGAGTTCGAAGGTTTGGACGAAGAACACGGAACCTCCGTAAAAATTAGAACTTGATTGTATTCAAAATTTATGATTCTCTGCAAAACCCCAGAAGAAGTTTCCGCACAAGTCCTCAAATGGAAGGCCGAAGGATTGACGGTCGGTTTCGTTCCCACGATGGGATTTCTCCACGAAGGGCACGCGACCTTGTTCGACGAATCGGTTTCCAAAGCCGATAAAACCGTCGTTTCGATTTTCGTAAACCCCGCTCAGTTCAACGATCCAGAGGATTACGCGAAATATCCGATCAACACGGAAGGCGATCTCAAACTCTGCGAATCCAAAAAGGTGGATCTAGTGTTTCTTCCCGATCAGGAAACGATGTATCCCGGAGGAATTCCGAACGTACTCTTACAGATTCCTCATTTGATGAAAAACTTATGCGCGGTTTCGAGACCCGGCCATTTCGAAGGGGTTCTTCTCGTGATTTCGAGACTCTTTCATTTCGTGCAACCGAACCTCGCTTTTTTCGGCAAAAAGGATTATCAGCAATATCTGCTCATCCGCGAGTTCTGCAAAACGCTCGCGTTTCCGGTCCAAGTGATCGGCTGCGACACGGTCCGCTCGGACAAGGGACTTGCACTCAGCTCCAGAAACGCAAGACTCAGCGAAGCGGAAAGGGAAGAATCCCTTTTGATTTCACGGGCGTTGAAACTCGGTGAAACCCAGATTCTTTCCGGAATGAAAGATCCCGTTCTGGTGCGGGACATCATGAAGGACGTTTTGGATTCTTCCTCCAAGATCCGTCTGGATTATTTAGAAGTTTTGAATGCGGATACTCTGGAACCTTTGGAAACCTTGGAAGGAAATATTCTGCTCGCGGTCGCCGTATTTCTCGGTCCCGTGCGTTTGATCGACAACGTAACTCTGAGCGTAGCGTCCGCATGAAAGATCTTTTGCAGATCATCGGGAAAGAATTATTTTCTCAGTTTGAATCTTCCTCGGGTTCGAAAGCGAAAGCCGCTTCCAAGACAAAGGGCGGTTCTAAAAAGGAATCCGAAACTTCCGGCGGTGACGGTTCCGCTTCGGCAAAAAGCGCCTCCGTAAAAGCCCGATCTTCCAATACGGCGGAGAATTCTTCCGTGGATCTTTCGGTTGCGGGTAACGTGTATTCGGTCGTTTCGGGAAGTCATTCCATATTAGCTTCTTCTTTATTTCGAAGATTGGATCGAACGATCGTGGTCGTTTCCGAAAACAATACCGCCGCCGAGTTTTTATACAGGGAATCCTTGAGTTTTCTTCCCGCGTCCGATCTGATCTATCTGCCGGGTCAGGAAGTCCTCCCGTACGAATATCTCCGTTATCCGGCGGAGATGAAACGCGAACGGATCAAGGCCATCGCCAAAATTCTAAGCGGCGAGCCGGCGCTCATCTTTACTTCCGTCGCCGGTTTTTTAAAAACGCTTCCTCCCGTGCAAACCATGCAGGGAAGGGCGATCACTCTCGAGAAGGGAAAGGAGATCGATCTCGAAACTCTTCTCATCGGGCTCATCGATCTCGGTTATAAACGCGCGGACGTTTGCGAAACCTTCGGCGAGTTCAGTCTCAAAGGCGGTATTTTGGATATTTATTCTTCGTATTCGCAGGAACCCGTGCGAATCGATTTGTTCGGAGAGGAGATCGAATCGATCCGAACCTTCGATCCCGACACGCAAAGATCCGTCGCGGATCTGAACAAGGCGATCCTTCTTCCCGCGGACGAATACATCCTTTCGGACGAACAAAAAAAAGAATATCAGAATCTTCTAAAGTCCGCCGATCCGTCCCTGCATCTTCCCGAAATTCCCGAAGCCAACTACGGAACGTATTACGAAGAACTCGTTCCTTTGGTACGGGAGAATCACGGAATTCTTTCCTATTTTCCCCAGCCGCCGGTGCTTCTCTTTCCATCGCCGAACTCCGTGAAGGAAAGAATCCTTCATCTCGAACGGGAATACGTTTCCTTGTTCGAAAAACGTTCCAAGGAAATTCTTTGCGCGCCTCCCGAAAATCTTTTGTCTTTCGGAGAAGAACACCGCGTTCTTTCGGAATCGATCGGTTTATCGTTCATCGGTCTTCCTCCTCGAAACGGAAACGATCTCGTTTCTCCTTTGAAGGAAGCTCCCGCGTTCAAAGGCAAGATCCGGGAAGTCCGAGAAAAGATCGCGGAACTCCGTAACGAAGGCGGTTGGAAGATCGTTTTGACTTCTTCCTTCGAGGCCCAAACAAAACGACTCCAGGGTCTTTTCGAAAAAGAAGGGATCGTTTTGTTAAACGAAGACTCGACCGAGCCGGTTCCGTTTCATCTGGGAAAACACAAGTCGGACGCGTTTCTCGTGTTATCCGAACTCAGAAACGGTTTTTTATTCGAACATCAGAAAATTCTAATTCTTTCCGAAAACGACATTTTCGGCCGGGAATACAAACGCAAAACCCGTTTTAAAAAACAGAACAGCAAGGCCCTTCAGAGTTTTATCGACTTAAAGGAAGGCGATTACATCGTTCATATCAATCACGGGGTCGGGAAGTTCTTAAAGATCGAACGTACCAACGCGGGCGGTAAGGAAAGGGACTTTCTCAAACTCGAATACGCGGGAGGCGATTCTCTCTTCGTTCCCTTGGATCAGATTTCCTTGGTGCAGCGTTATATCGGAGGAACGGAGTCTCCGCGTCTCGACAGTCTCGGAAAGAGCACTTGGAAAAAAACCAAGGACCGGGTTCAAAAAGCGGTCGAGGCGCTCGCCGAAGATCTCGTGCAGATGTATTCCAATCGTTTGAAGTTGCAGGGATATGCGTTTCCGCCCGACACGATTTATCAGGAAGAATTCGAAGCGGAGTTCGAATACGAGGAAACTCCGGATCAAATCGACGCGATCGAAGCCGTCAAACGGGATCTGGAATCTCCGAGACCGATGGACCGTCTCGTATGCGGCGACGTCGGTTACGGTAAAACGGAGGTCGCGATCCGCGCGGCGTTCAAGGTCGCGATGGCGGGCCGTCAGATCATGATGCTCGCGCCCACCACGATTTTAGCATTACAACATTATAATACGTTTAAGAATCGTTTCGAAAACTATCCGCTCCGCGTCGAACTCGTTTCCCGATTCAAAACCGCCGCCGAAACGCGGGACATTCTTTCCGACTTCAGTCTCGGAAAGGTCGATATGGTCATCGGAACGCACGCCATTCTTTCCTCCAAACTCAAACCGAAAAATCTAGGTTTGCTCATCATTGATGAGGAACAAAGATTCGGGGTCAATCACAAGGAAGCGATCAAGAAGTTCAAAAATCTCGTCGACGTTTTGACTTTGACCGCGACTCCGATTCCGAGAACCCTCCACATGGCTTTGACCGGAATCCGGGAGCTTTCCATCATCGCGACTCCGCCTAAGAACCGTCAGTCGGTCGAAACCTACGTTCTCGAAGAGGACGAGGATCTCATCGCGGACGCGATCCGAAACGAGATCCAAAGGGACGGACAGGTTTTTTATCTCTACAACCGCGTCGAAACGATCGAACAGGAAACGAAATATCTGAACGAAATCGTTCCCGAGGTTTCGATCGGAGTTCTTCACGGACAAATGACGGAGGATGAAATCGAAGAAACCCTTCTCGATTTTTACAACCGCAAATACGACATTCTGGTGACGACGACGATCATCGAATCGGGAATCGATATGCCGAACGTGAATACTCTGTTCGTCAAACGCGCGGATCTCTTCGGTTTATCGCAGCTCTATCAGATTCGGGGAAGAGTGGGCCGAAGCGACCGCAAGGCCTTCGCGTATATGCTTCTTCCGAAGGATCGAATCGTGACCGAACAAGCCGAAAAACGTCTGAACACGATCTACGAATATCAGGAATTAGGTTCCGGCTTTAAGGTCGCTATGCGGGATCTCGAAATCCGAGGAGCGGGAAATCTTCTCGGAAAGGAACAATCCGGCGACATTATGGAAGTAGGATTCGATCTGTATGTTCGAATGCTCGAAGACGCGATCGCGAGAATCAAAGGGGAAGAAGTCGCCGTGGAAGTGCGTACCTCCGTGACGTTGAACACGAACTTCTTCCTTCCGGAAACGTACATCGGAGACACAAGACAGAAGATCGAATTCTATAAAAAGTTCGAAGGCGCAAGGGACCTCGAAGAGATCGACGAAGTAACCAAAGAGATGACGGATCGTTTCGGCGAACCTCCCGAAGATGCAAAAACCTTTATCCTTTTGGAAAAGATCCGAACCCTCGCATCCAATCTGGGCTTCGAGTCCGTTGCGGAGATGAAGGACGAAATTAAGATGAAGTCCGGTTCATACTTTCGAGGAGATAACGTAAAGATCATCCAGTTGATTTCCGCGAGAACCGGTCTGACTTTGAATCCGAGAGAGCCGAACGTGCTGATTTTTCAGACGGGAAAAAAATCAGAAAAGGAAAAACTCGATACTTTGATCTTTCTCCTTTCGTCAATGCTCCCTTCCAAAAAAGTATAGACGATCCAACCCCGAATCCTATCCTTTGCACCAGGAACCGAAAGTCCGATGAAAAAAAACATACTTCTTATTTTTATTACTCTTTTGACGGCCGCGTTTGCGGGCTGCGGAGACAACTCCGAAGTGATCGAAACACTCGACGGAAACAAAATCACTGTAAACAGTTTTGAAGATACTTACAACGTTGCGATCGACGCAATGAGCCGCGTGCAAAACATCGAGAAGGAAAATCTTCTCGAGTTCATCTCCAAGGACATCAACGAAGTTCCGGAGCAGATGAGAGCCCTGAACTATCAGTTCCAAAAAAAGAATTTTTACGATCAGTATAGAGATATGATGATCACTACGATCGCGGCCGAAAAAGACGGATTCACCAAACGCGACGACATCAAAAAGATTCTCAAGTTTCAAGAGATGCAGATCGTTTCTCAGTTGTACGTAATGCACCTCGTTGAAAGCAAAATCAAGATCTCCGAAGAAGAAGCGATGGAAGAATGTCAGAAACTCCGCGCGAAAGAACCTCAAATCGGTTCTCTTCCGATCGATCGTTGTATTCTTTTCGCAAGAGCGAAGTTGAAAAAAGACAAGTCTCAGGAAATTCTTCCTAAGGTTCTGGAAAGAATCAAAGAACAAGTTTCGATCAAACACAACGACAAGTTCGATCTGGAAGCGTTCTTAAAGAGAAAGATCGGAGCGAGCGCTACCGATAAGAAAGAAGAAGCTCCTGCAACCGGGACCGAAGCTCCTAAAACGGAAACTCCGAAAACAACCGGACAGTAATCTCCCTTGAATCATTATCTGAACGCCTTTCTGAGAAGCATCATTGAGGCGATCACCGAATTTCTACCGGTGTCCTCCACGGGACACCTGTTCCTATTCAGTTCCTTCTTTCCGTTTAGCGGAGAGCATTTCGGAATCGAGTTCGACGACCTTTTCGATATCTTTATTCAAAGCGGCGCGATTCTTTCGGTTCTGTTTTTGTATCGGGCACGATTCTCCTCCCATATCGTTTCTTCGTTTCGTTATATTACAAAACAGGAATCCAATCCGGAAGGATTTCATTTCGTACTTCAGATTTTGATCGGCGCGTTTCCGATCATGGCGGCGGGTTTTGTCGCGAAGAAATTTCTGGATACGATCAAAGCTAGACCGGATCTTTTGTCGATTCTTGCGGGAGCTTGGATTTTCGGAGGAATTCTGATCCTCGTCGCGGAATGGTTCTTTCATAAAAGACAAGGAAGCGGGGAACGCGAACCGGTGGGTTTTAAGGATGCGATCCTGATCGGGATCTTTCAGTGTATGGCTCTCGTTCCCGGGATGTCCCGTTCCGCTGCGACGATCATCACCGCGCGCTTTTTAGGAAAAGATACGAAGAGCAGCGCGGAGTTCTCCTTCTTTCTCGCGGTTCCCGTTTTGCTCGCCGCGGGGTTTTATAAACTGTATAAGTATCGCTCCATCCTAAACGGGGACACGATTCCCGTATTGGCGTTCGGCTTTCTCGTTTCTTTTCTACTTTGCACATTGGTGATCCGTTGGTTTCTGCGGTATCTGCAAAAGCATTCGTTCAGCGCTTTCGGGGTTTATAGAATTCTATTGGGGGTCGGCGTTCTCGTTTTCACTCAATTTATTAGATGAAAATTGAATTCACGAGAATAATCTGACACCGGTACCCGGAATGCGCCTCCGTATAACTGTAATTCTATTTTTAATGCTGCTCGGGACGCCGATCTTTGCACAGACGGAAGAACAGATGCTCCGGTTTATTACGGGAGGGGCGGGAACTCCCGAACAAGGTCCTTCTTCTTCGCTCGGAGAGGATAAAAAACTCGCCATCCTGAGAGCCAAGAACCGGCTTCTCGGAAAGTCCATCGATACGCTTCCGGATCGAGAAGTGGACGATCTTTTATTATCTCTCGGTTTGACGAGAGACGGTTCTCTTTTCAGCCGAAGAAAACGACTTCGCGCCGCTTTGGAAGAATCCCTTCCCACGCAGGCAGACCCCTTGACCCTTCTTCCTCAACAGAAAAAAGCGCTTCCGATCTCGATCGAAAACGCGTCTGAAGGGGAACTTCTCCAGGTGGATAAGAATAAGTCGGGCGTTCTCGTTTTACGAGGCCGTGTTCGTCTGAAACTCCGTTCGGGTTCGATCGAAGCCGAAACGATCACCGTAGACAGCGAACGCCAGGAGATCTACGCGGAAGGCGGAATCATCTACAAAGACGGCCGTGCGATCGTGGAAGGGGATAAGTTCATCTATGACTTCCGTTTGGAAAAAGGGGTCGTGTATAAAACCAAGGGAACGTTTGCACCCGCTCACTTTATCGGAGAAAAACTGAAGAAGTTGGACGACAAACGTTACGCTTTGGAGATGGGTTACTTTACGATTTGTAACGCGGAAAAACCCCATTATTCCTTTAAGGTAAACCGTCTTTATATCTACGACGATAAAACCGTAATGGCGACGAACGTTCGTTACCAGGTCGGAGGTACGACCGTTCTCTGGCTTCCGTTCTTATACAACAGCAACTTAGGAAACGGATGGGTCACCCAAGCCGGTAAGAACAATACGCAAGGTTTGTTCCTACAGAACTCGTATCAATGGTCGGTGATGCCTTCCTATGCATTCGCACCGATGGGATACAAGGTTCGCGCGGATTTTTACGAAAAGACCGGACAAGCGTTTCACTTGGAGATGTGGAAACAAAGTCCGTTCCTCAACTACTTGATCGATGTTGCGTACGCGAATCATAGAAATTATCAGATCTCCGGAGCTTACGAGGATCGTTTTCACAACTTCGGAATCGGAACGACTGCGGTCACGAACCAAGTCGATCGCGGGGCTTTATATTCCGCCGATCCAAACGCGCCCCTTCGCCGAATCGGTCAGGACACCGAACCTTGGTGGAAGGGAAGAATCATGCTGAACTCCAAGTTTCACAACACGGAGAAAGACGTTACGCGAAACATCAGCTTTCAATACGAGAATTACTCCAACCGATTGTTCGACTACGAATACGGGAACCGTTACGAACCCGCGAACACTCTTCAGTCGCTTTATACCGCGAGAAACGTTCGTCAGGGTTTTATCCGAAACACTCTTGAATGGAAGTTCGATTACACGGAAAACAGGGGCGATCTTTCCATCAACGTGGGGATGAAACGAAATCTTCTGTATTACATTCTCAATCCGGCGGATAAGTCCGGATACTTTCCGACCGTGGACGTGTTGCCTACTACTACGATCCGGAATTCTTCCGAAATCGGAAGGATTCCGTATTTCAACTCGGCCGTGTATTGGGACGTATATTTGAATAACATGATTCTTCGATATTACGGCGTTCCCACGCGAGAGAATTTACAGATCCCGACTCTCGACGGTTCGTATCAGGATCCTTGGGGAAATTACAGGGAGAACGTTTTACGGACCCAGTATTTCACGCAGGGTGAATCGGGTTTACGAACCACTCTCAACTTAGGAAGTTATCTTACCTTTACTCCCAACGCGTTTATCGGAGCGAAAAAACAATCCGCGACGAGCCGCAACAACGCCGCAGTCACGGGAGTTACGGATAACTCGTTCACTTCTCTCGAACGCTATCTTGCGCGCGAATCGTATCAATACCTGAGAACCTCCACTAATTTGCGATTCGGGATTCCATTGATCTTTTTTAATGCGACGTATCGGAAACTGGAGGCGTATAAACCGGAACTGCAGGATCCGATTCTCGCCAATACGAGACAACACGAACTCGAACTTTCTTTGGAAAGCTACGCTCTGGAGAATTTCGAAATTTCGATCCGCACGATTCGCGATCTTAGAACCTTCTCTCCGGAATACAAACCGCAGCCGACGGACGCGGAACGCTGGTATTTTACCGTCGCGCGTTTTTCCGGTTACTTCGATTTCTTGGACGGGTTCCGTCCGAAACGAGCTTCTCTGTTGGAAAAGAAAAGAAGCTTTTACTCCGGGCTTTTCATCAACAACGACTACGTTCATCATAACCCGAAAGCGAAACCTCTTTCCAACAGCTTTACCGCTTCGTATAAGATGGGCGGATTTACGCTTCCGTTCATTCGTTTGATTCGGGAGTTGGAACTCGGGGGAACCTGGTATCACGTTTATAACAGTCCGATCTTGGACGGTTATCGCGTGTTCGTTAAGGCGAACGTGGATTTTACCAGACATTTGGGAATCGAAGCGGAACTCGATTCGAGGGTCAGCCAGCCTTGGAGATATACGAATCAGGTTGGAAATACGTACGATACGTTCTATTATGGAAACGATCCGACTACTTCGGTCGCATCGATCAACTTGGATCGAACCAATTTGCAGAGAGACTTGATCGACGGAACCGGGGTCAACGGAAACGGAGCGAGACAGAACACGGCTCTCAATATCAACCGCTTTATGGGAACGATCAAATACAACCTTCATACGGCGAACTTCCGTCTCGGTTACAGCATGGATCTGCGTGCGGTTCCCGGAGGAAGAACGGACGGGCTCGTTTCCTTTTACGATCAGTCCGTATTCTTTTCGATTTCGATCACGGACTTCTCTTTGGGTCAGCAGGACTCTTCGGAGCTGACAAGAGTTCGTCTGTTCCGTTTCAGAAAACGTCCGTTCCAAGCCGGAGACCGCGCCGGAATCACATCGGAGAACCCTTGATATGTTGAAGGAAAGAAGTCAAACGTTCAAGCTGATCTTTACCGTATTAGATTTCGTGAATGCTCTTTTCAGCGGCGCACTCGCGTTTTTGTTCCGGTTTTATTTTTTGGACGAGAACGGAATGGATCGGCGCTACGTCGACGTCGAAAGTTATATCTTTTTATTCGTTTTATTGGCTTTCTTTCAGGTGATCGTGTTTATCGCGATCGATCTCTATCATCCAAGAAGAGGACTTTCTTTCATCGACGAGTTTCTCACCATCGTAAGCGGCGTGTTTCTCAATCTTGTTCTCGTTCTTGCGGTGTTGTTCTTCTTTCGGGGGGATCTGGGAAGCGAGCGTTTTTCACGTTATGTGATTCTTGCCTTTGCGACGATCAATACGCTGACCGCGAGCGTTCTACACTATACCGCTCGAATCGTATTGCAGACTCTCCGTAAGAGGGGTTATAATCTTCGGAGCGTTTTGGTAGTGGGAGTTTCGGAAACCTCCAAACGTTTCAACGACGCGGTCATCAAACACGGAATCTACGGTTATAAGATTTTAGGATTCGTTCAGACCAAGGGAGTCAAGCCCGTTCGTAAGGACATGAAGGTCATCGGCAAGATCGAAAAGATCGCGCAGGTTTTGGAAAAGGAAAGACCCGATCTCGTCGTTTATACTCTCGAACCTTCCGAAGGGGATTATCTCAAGGAAGTTTTGGACGCTTGCGATCACGAAGGAATCGATCTCAAGATCGTTCCCGGTTTTCAGGAATTCATCAAAGCGCGCGGAAGAGTGGAAGAGATGGAAGGTCTTCCCGTCATCTCGATCCGAAACATTCCGATCCGACTCGGTTACAACAAGTTCATCAAAAGAACGTTCGATCTCGCGTTTTCGATTTTATTCATTTTGTTTTTCTCTCCGTTTTATCTCATCATGGCCTTGCTCGTGAAACTGACTTCTTCCGGTCCCGTGTTTTACTATCAGGAACGCGTGGGTTTGGACAATAAGAAGTTCAACATGATCAAGTTTCGAACCATGGTGGTTCAGGCGAAGAGCCAATCCGAAACCACGTGGACGGTTCAGAACGACCCGAGGGTTACGAGCGTGGGGAGAATTCTCCGCAAACTATCCCTGGACGAAACCCCTCAGTTCTTCAACGTGCTTTTCGGGGATATGTCCGTGGTCGGACCGAGACCGGAACGTCCTCACTTTGTGGAGAAGTTCAAAAACGATCACAGACATTATATGAGAAGACACGCAGTCAAAGCGGGAATCACCGGATTGGCCCAGGTGAAAGGATTGCGCGGAGACACTTCGATCGACGATCGGATCGCCGCCGACATCTACTACATCGAAAATTGGTCCCTCTGGCTCGACCTCAAAATTATTCTCCTGACTCCGTTTAAAGGAATCATGGACAAAAACGCCTACTAAAACACTCTGACCCTAAGGGGAGAATCATGAACCTGAACGAAGATTCTTTGCAGAAAATCGCGGAACTTTCCCGTTTGAAAATCCGTCCCGAGGAAAAACAATCCGCGCTTACGGATTTTAACAAGATCCTTGAATACGTCGACCAAGTCAAAGGGCTGGACGTAAGTTCGATCGGAGACGACGAAATCTATTTTCAGCACGAGAACGCGATCCGTCCGGACTTGATGGGAAAACATCTTTCCCGCGAAGAGATCGAAAAGTTCGCCCCGTCCTTTCAAAACGGATATTTCGTCGTTCCTAAGGTGATCGAAACATGAACGAAATATTAAAGAATTCTTATACGGATCTCAAAGCCTCCCTGAATTCGGGAAAAATCACCGCGACGGAACTCGCAAAGGCGTGCATCGATCGGATCAAAGAAGTCGACGGTTCTGTAAAAGCCTTTCTTTCCCTCGACGAAAAAAGAATTTTGGACGCCGCCGCGGAAAGCGACGCGCGCAGAAAAGCGGGAAAACCGCTTTCGGAATTCGACGGAATGCCGGTCGCGATCAAGGACAATATCTGTATTCAGGATTCGATCACTTCCTGTTCTTCTAAAATATTAGAAAATTATAAATCACCGTTTCATGCAAACGCCGTTGAAAAACTTCTCGCGAAAGGATTCGTTCTGTTTCCGAGAACGAACATGGACGAGTTTGCGATGGGATCTTCCACGGAGAATTCCGCGTTTCAGACGACCCGCAATCCGTTCGACTTGGAAAGAATTCCGGGCGGCTCGAGCGGCGGTTCCGCAGCCGCAGTCGCGGCTTCCATGGTTCCACTCGCATTGGGTTCGGATACGGGAGGATCGGTTCGTCAACCGGCTTCTCTTTGCGGTCTTTACGGACTGAAACCGACGTATGGAACCGTTTCGCGTTACGGACTGGTCGCGTATGCATCGAGTCTGGATCAGATCGGACCTTTCTCCAAGGACGTACAAGGTTGTATCGATTTGTATTCGGTGATTTCCGGAAAGGATGAAAGGGATTCTACTTCCGTAAATCGTCCCGCGTTTTCCGCGAACGACGTTTCCGCTCCCGATCTGAAAGGATTGAAAGTAGGAGTGATCAAAATGACTCCCGAGATTCAACCGGAAGTCACACAAGCTTACGAAAAACTTCTCTCTCAATTGAAGGAGAAGGGCGCGACGCTTGTGGAACTGGACTTCTCCAAATTCTCCCTTGCGATCCCGATCTATTACATCATCGCTACTGCGGAATGTTCTTCCAACCTTTCGCGTTTTGACGGAATTCGTTTCGGTTCCAGAAAGGACAATACGGGAAAGCTCGAAGATCTTTATGTCGATTCCAGAACGGAAGGCTTCGGACCAGAAGTAAAACGGAGAATTCTGCTCGGCACATTCTCCCTTTCCGCCGGATATTACGACGCGTATTACGGTACCGCGCAAAAGGCGAGGGTTTTGATTCGTAAAGAATACGAATCCTTCTTTCAGAAAGTGGATTTGATTCTTCAACCGACTTCTCCTACGACCGCGTTTAAGGTAGGTGAAAAGACGAAGGATCCGGTGCAGATGTATAAGGCCGATATATGGACCACGAGCGTGAACCTTGCGGGAGTTCCCGCGATCAGCGTTCCGATGGGAACCGACGCGAAAGGTCTTCCGATCGGATTGCAGATCACCGCTCCTCATTTTCAGGAAGGAAAACTGTTCGGTGCCGCTCAAGCGATTTCTAAATTAGAAGGTCTGAATATTCAATTTCCGGAAAAGATCGGATGAGCAATTTAACGGCAAGAGTCATTCCCTGTCTGGACATCAAGGACGGACGAGTAGTCAAGGGAGTGAACTTTGTCAATCTCGTGGACGCGGGGGATCCGGTGGAATCCGCGGCGATCTACGAGGAGAACTTGGCGGACGAACTCTGCTTTTTGGACATCACCGCTTCCTCCGATCGAAGGGAAATCCTTCTGCATCTCGTGGAAAGAATTGCGGAAAAAATCTTCATTCCTTTTACGGTGGGCGGCGGAATTAGAACGGTTGCGGATGTGCGCGCCGTTTTAGAAAAAGGAGCGGATAAGGTTTCGATCAACACCGCCGCGTTTCAAAATCCCGAATTACTCCGAGAATCTTCCGAAATCTACGGATCGCAGTGCATCGTGTGCGCGATCGACGTAAAGTTCCACAAAGAACGCGATCGTTACGAGATTTTCCTTCACGGTGGAAGAACGGAAACCGGAAGAGAGGCTCTCGACTGGGCTCAGGAAGCCGCGGCGAAAGGTGCGGGGGAAATTCTTCTTACCTCCATGGATCGGGACGGAACACGAAACGGATTCGATATCAATCTTTTAAAAACGTTTTCTTCCTCTTTGGAAATTCCGATCATCGCTTCGGGAGGCGCCGGAAATCCGGAGCACATGGTGGAAGCGATTCTCCGCGGAAAAGCGGACGCCGTTCTTGCCGCTTCCATTTTTCATTTTGGAGAATATTCCATCCGAGAAACAAAAAGTGCGATGAAAGAAATGGGAATCGCCGTCCGTTTGGAATAAGCTAGCGCATTCTAAAGAGCGTTGATGACGGTCATCACTTGGTTGAAAAACGTGTTTCTCGAAGTGTTATCCACGTGATTGCGGAAGGAAAGCTGCGCGTGGTCGAAGTCTTTGGAAATTTGTTTTCCCGCAGCGATCTTGTTGGACATCTTTCCGCTCGTCGAGGTCACAATTCCGTCGCTTTTGTTCGCAAAGCTCGGACTTCCGTTCGAAAGAATATTGCATGCGATCGTATAAATCGCTTCGGAACCGGGATGCCCGTTGCAAACGCTCATTTCCCCGTAAAACGCGGTCACTCTTCCATCCTTGGAAGATTCCGAAAGTAATCGTTCGAGATATGCGTTCTGTGCGCCGCTGATCGCTTCACTCGGAGAAGGGACTTGGTACGAAGCTCCCAACGCGTTCGTATAGGCGAGGTCCTTTCCTCCATCGGTTCCCGTCATAAATCCGATGAGTTCGCCGATCGCTCCGAAGTTTCCTTGATAACTGGAAGAAGCAAAGGGAGAACCCATGTAAGGAGTGCCTAACGTAACGATGAAATCGATCACATCCTTCGTGTTATTCGTATGATAGAGAGCGGATCGGCTCACCAATCCACCCATCGAGTGAGCGAGCAAAATCACCTTGTCTTCCGAAGTGAAAACCGTGTTCAGCCGATCGATCAGTCTTTTTCCGTTGCTTTCCACATAATCGGATGTGCGATAGGTGAACGTATACAATTCATACGACGTTTGAACACCGGAAAGATTCTGCGAATACATTTCCAACGCGTCGTCCCAAGTGCTTCTAAGATTGCTTACCTTCGTAAACTTATCGGTGGGCGGGTTGAAACTCTTTTCCTTAAAGTCCCAGCCGTGAATCAATACGATTTTCGGTTTTCCTTCTTTGAGTTCGGGAGTCGCGACCGCGAATTGATCCGCCGTGATTTGACCTTTGGTGACGATCAAAGGAACGGGAACGAATTTATAAAGCTCATGATTGAATTCTCCCCAAAAGGCGAGCGTGAGACCTTCGAGGATTTCCTCCGCCGTACTTTTCTTTTTGGCGAGGTTCAGTTTCTCCTTCACCTTTTCCCAGGAGAGATTGGAACAGGAGGAAAGGATTGCGAAACAGAGAGAAAACGCGAGAAGTTTGAAACTGGATTTGTATGATTTCATCATTTTCAAGTGAAAACGAAAAAGAGAAAATTGCAAGAGATAAATCATAAAATCAGGAAGGGTCTTCGAATTATAAGGTTATTGTAAATAAAAAAGGGAAGGTCAACGCGCAAAAACAAAAGAAGGAACGAGGCAAGAAATTTCACCGAAAAACGGGAGTGAACGCGGCGGAAAGAAATTCGTTATTTAAGAAATTTGAATGTTTCCGATGCTCGTTTTCCAAGCGCAAACGGTTTGTTTGTAACCGATGTTGAAACGGAAAAATCGTTTCGAGCCGATGGAGCGTTGTATCTCAAGATTGCAAATCGATCGGTGAGGATGCGACGAAGCATCGCTTTTGCGAAATTATTTTCGGTTTACGATTCGGTCGAGTACGACACCCGTCGCAACCGTAACATTTAAGGAAGAAAGATTTCCGTGTATCGGAATCCGCAGAACGAAATCCGATTTTTCCATCAGGATTCGTTTGACTCCTTCTCCTTCGTTCCCCATCAAAATAGCGAGTTCTTGAAGATCGGGAAGTTTGGACCAATCCTCCGTGCCTCGATCGCTTGTGGAAACGATCCAATATCCGTTTTCTTTCAAAAGTTCGATCGTGTTCGCGAGATTCTTCACCGTAAAGATTTTAAGAAAAGATAATGCACCGGAGGAAACTTTTTCCACGACCGGAGTGATTCCGGCGGATTCGCGTTCGGGAAGAATGATATTCTTTACTCCGAAACATTCCGCGGTTCTTAAAATATTTCCGAGATTGCCCGGATCTTGGATTCGATCCAGAATGAGGAAGGCTCCGGGTTTTTCGGCTAACAATTCTTCGAGATTCTTTTTGTCAGCGGTCTGCCGAGCGGGAGCTTTGAGCGCGACGATTCCTTGATGATTTCTTCCCGGAACGAGAGAATCCAATTTGTTTCCGGAAACCTTATGGACTTTTACGAACGCAGGAAGCCGGTTTATGATCTTCTCCGTAATTTCGGTTCCGGGGTTTTCCTTAACGAACAGCTCGATAAAAGGAAACGAATGTTCGTTCCCTTGATGTGCCTCGGTAAGTTCGATGAGGGTTCTCTTACCGAAGATGTATTCCGGTCTGGCTATTTTCGCCTCCAGCGGATTCCGTCTTTCGTATCCTCGATCAGAATTCCTTGCGCCAAAAGCTGATCGCGGATCGCGTCGGAACGCGCGAAGTCCTTGTTTTTTCTCGCGGTTTGTCTTTCCTCGATCAACGAATCGATTTCGGAATCGATTAGATCCGTTTTCGATGAGAAATCGAGAACACCGAAAATACGGTCATAATATGCAAAAAGTTGAATGTATTCGATTCTTTGGGAAGAATCCGTCTGGTTCGTATCCAGAAAGGAATTGATTTGGCGCACGGATTCGAATACGACCGCGAGCGCTTTGGAAACGTTCAGATCGTCTGCGAGTGATTCTTCGAATTCCCTTTTCCATCCCTGCGTTACCGGCAAAGCGAATACGTAGGAATCGGAGACGATCGTATCTTTTTCCGAATCCAAAAGACGATCCAGGCAGTTCTGGATTTTACGGATGTTTGCGGTCGCTTCCGCGATCCGGTCCGTGGAGAAGTTCAACTTGGAACGATAGTGCGCCGAGATCAGAAGAAAACGGATCGCCTTCGGGTCCAGTCCTTGTTGGACAAGATCGCGTAACGTGTAAAAGTTTCCCTTGCTTTTGGACATCTTTTGTCCGTCCACGAGAAGGTGTTCGGAATGAAGCCAGGTTCCCACGAATGTTTCTCCGGGAAACGCTCCTTCCGATTGTGCGATTTCGTTTTCGTGATGCGGAAACAAAAGATCCACTCCGCCGGTATGAATGTCCACTCCGCTATGATACACCTTGCGGATCATAGCGGAACATTCCAAATGCCAGCCCGGTCTTCCGGTGCCGACTAACGTGTCCCAGGATGCTTCTCCTTCGAGTTTAGGACTTTTCCAAAGAACGAAATCGCGCACGTCTTCTTTTTCGTATTCGTCCGTATCGTAACGGGTTCCGGTTTTCATGCCGGTAACGTCGATCTTGCTCAGTTTTCCGTATCCGTTGAATTTCTGAATGGAGAAGTAAAGGCTATCGTCCTTCTCATAGACGAGACCCTTGGCCTGAAGCTTCTGAATGATGTCGATCATCTCCGGAATCGATTCGGTGGCTTTCGGATAGTGTTCGAGTGTTTCCACGGAAACCGTTTTTAAATCTTCGAAAAATGCCTGCGTCCAAGGAGCGGTGAATTCCTGAATGCTTTTTTTGGATGCGATGGAATCACGGATGATCTTGTCGTCTATGTCCGTGATGTTCATCGTCATTTCGACGCCGTATCCTAAAAGTTTTAGAGAGCGGCGCAAAACGTCCACGAACAAAAACGCTCTGAGATTTCCGATATGTGCGAAGTTGTAAACCGTAGGACCGCAGGAATATACCGTGACTCGTTTGGGATCGACGGGTGAGAACTTTTCTTTTTTACCCGAGAGGGAATTGTGAAAATAGACTTCGATCATTCGGGAAAGAAAATTTCCCTCACGAATTCGAGGTTGGCTCCGTTCTGTTTATCGCCTTTCAGACCGGCTTCGTTTCCTTCGGTAGGGTAGACCTGCATTCTTTTGTCGTTGTTGAGATGATTGAAAAATGCGAATACCGATTTCGGATGCGAGATTTTGTCGTCCATTCCCACCGAGACCAGCGTAGGAATCTTAATCTTCTTCGCAAAGTTTATACTATCATAATATGCTAAACTCTTTTTCATCGCGCTCTTTTTGGTTTTCGAACTGTTCAACTGAGCGTTGACTTCCTTCATCCAGCTTTTTTCGAGTTTGAGCTGGTTGTCGTCTATATGACAGAAGTTCGGAGTTTCTAAGATGAGTCCTTTGATCCGGTTCGTAAACGCGGCGCCGAACGCGGCGAGGGACGCTCCCATCGATTTTCCGGCGAGGATGATCTTGTCGCCGTCGATTCCGTCCGTGAGTCTTAAAAATTCCACGGCGCGGATCACGTCGAGATAGAGACCTTTCATGAAGAAGGCGTCTCTTCCGTCGAGACCTTTGGAAAAATAACCGGGCGTCCAATCCGGATCGGCGACTTCTCCCTCTTTTAGTTCGGGACGAACCAGTTGCGAACCGTGTCCGCGGAGATCGATGATGAGTTGTGCGACCCCGGTTTCGGTAAGTCCTTTGATGATTGCGGGTCTGTCTTTTCCGTAATCGTGAAAATAAACCACGACGGGAAGATCTCCCCGTTTTCGGGGAATGACGAGGGTTCCGTTCAAGGTCGCGTTTTGCCAAGACTGAAAGGAAATATCGTAGATCGTTTCCTTGATAATGGAACCTTTGAGAAGAGCCTTGGATTGTTTTTTAATCGGAAAGTTTTTTAAATCCCGGATCGCCTCGGCCCAAAATTCGTCGAGGTCGCTAGGGCTGTGAAGCTCCGGATAGGTTTGAAAACATTCGTCAAAACTGATCGCCATCTGGAAACATCGTTTTCACTTTACCGGTGGTGTAAAGTGTTCTTTTGCCGAATACAGCGTCTGTAGCAGAAGTACTGCGATCGTCATCGGACCCACACCGCCCGGAACGGGAGTGTAATGGGAAGAATGGTCTTTCGCTTTTGAAATTTCGATATCGCCCACATTCCCCGGATTGTAACCCGCGTCCAAAAGAACCGCTCCTTTGGAAATCCAATCCGCCTTGATGAATTCCGGTTTTCCGACCGCACCCACGATGATATCCGCCCTACGAACGATCTCCGGAAGATTTTGGGTTTTAGAATGACAAAGCGTAACCGTCGCGTTCATCTCTGTGAGAAGCATCGCCATCGGTTTGCCGAGAATCGGAGACCGACCGACCACGACCGCGTTCTTCCCGGCGACCTCGATTCCGTATTCCTTCAGTAAAAGAACCATACCGTACGGAGTGCAGGGAAGATAGGTTTCTACTCCCATCGATAGTTTTCCGAAAGAAAGAGTGGTGACCCCGTCCACATCCTTGTGAAGAGCGATCCGATCAAAGGCGGCTCTTTCGTCGATCTGAGGAGGAGAAGGATGTTGGAGTAAGATTCCGTCCACGCTATCGTCGGCGTTGAGTTTATCGATGACTGCGAGTAATTCTTCCGTTGTGGTTGTTTCTCCCAAACGGATCATCTCCGAACCCATTCCCACGGAATGACAGGCTTTGACCTTCATCGCAACGTAGGTTTCGGAAGCGGGGTTGTTTCCGACTAGGATCGTGGCGAGTTTTGGAATTCTAAGATTCTTCGCTTTTCGTTCTTCGATCTCGGAACGAATTCCATCCCTGATTTTTTCGGAGAGTTTTTTACCATCTAAGAGAACCGGATTCATACTTCTCAGGATTTCGGAACCGACTTCTCTGTCAGGTAAAAAATATCCTTTCCGAACCAACCGAAACCGTAAAATGGGTTCATGTCTGAAACACCGATCGTCAGTAATCATGAATTAGAAACATACGTGGATCGTACGGTAGTCGTCCAAGGTTGGGTTCACGGAATCCGGGGGAGCAACGCAAGACAGTTTATCTCTTTAAGAAACAGCGGAAGAATTCTCCAGGTGCTGGCCGAAAAAGAAATCCTCGGCGAAGAAGTCTTTCAAACCGTAAAACATCTCCGTCAGGAAACTTCCGTAGCGGTTACGGGCAAACTCGTGCGCAACGAAAAATCTCCGATCGGTTTCGAACTCGTGATGGATTCGATCCGCATCGTGGGAGAATCCGAAAATTATCCGATCACTCCGAAGGAACACGGGATCGATTTTTTGATTTCGCAACGCCATCTCTGGTTGCGTTCCTCCAAACAACTCGCGATCCTTCGCGTGAGAGACAATCTTTCGTTCGCGATCCGCAAATACTTTCATGAAAGACAATTTCTTTTGATCGATACTCCGATTCTCACCGGTTCTGTGGGAGAAAGCGCGGGCACTTTGTTTTCCACGGAATATTTCGATTTGGGGAACGCGTATCTTGCGCAGACCGGACAGTTGTATTTGGAAACGGCGATCTTCGCGCACAATAAAGTCTTTTGTTACGGACCTACGTTTCGCGCGGAGAAGAGTAAGACGCGCAGACACTTGACGGAATTTTGGATGGTGGAAGCGGAAGTGGCGTTTGCGAGCCACGCGGAGAACTTGAAGTTGCAGGAAGACTTCGTAAAGACGATCATCCAAGAGACCGTTCAAAATTCTTTGCAGGACCTAAAGGTATTGGAGCGGGATCCTGCGCCGCTGCTTGCGTATCTCGAAAAAGATTTTCCGGTGATCGATTATACGAAGGCGCTCGAAATTCTTCAGTCGAAAGGGGAAGACATCGTTTGGGGAGACGACATCAATTCCGAAAGAGAACAGATGCTCACGACCGAATTCGGCGGACCCGTTTTCATCCAAAAGTATCCGAGAGAAGCGAAGGCCTTTTACATGAAGGTGAATCCCGAAGATCCGAAAACGGTCTTGAACGCCGACTTAATCGCGCCGGACGGAGTGGGTGAAATCATCGGCGGATCGGAACGGGAAGAAAATTACGAAAACATCGTTCATCGTCTGCAGGAGGAAAAACTTCCAGTGGAATCCTATGATTGGTATCTGGATCTGCGAAAATACGGATCGGTTCCTCATTCCGGATTCGGGCTCGGTTCGGAACGAATGATCGCCTGGATCTGCGGATTGCAGCACGTCCGGGAATGTATTCCGTTCCCGAGGATGATGGAACGACTTTATCCATGAAACGGGATCTGTCGAGCGACCCGTAGGGAGCGAGATGCTGAGTTCAGAGAGCGACGCTTGAGTTAACGCGATTCACTTTTTTTTTAAGCTGAATTCTCCCCGCCCATCCGATAAGAAAAAGAGAGGTATCGTATGGGTCAGAATTTAGCAGTATCCAATCCGTCTTCCATTGAAGAGTCCGCTTGGGAATTATTCGAAACGGGTTCTTATGAAGAAGTGATCGAGATCGCAAAGAATAATCCGAATCACGTTTTTTTAAATCATCTGAGTGGAATTGCTGGCTTTGAATCCGGTTCCGATCATGGAATCAATTATTTCTTGAAAGGTTCCTCCGTTCTTTCCCCTCTTTTGGAAGCCTATCTGTTGAAGGAAGCGGGAAAGTTTCGCGAAGCGGCGAAGAAGTTTTACGCCTATTTTAAAACGACATCGGTTCCCGTTTCTTACGCGATCTTACGCACCGGAATTTTGACGAGCGAAGACGCGGTCGATTTCAAAACCGTTCTCGAATTGATTTCCCTTTACAAGGCCCGTTTTTCCAACGATTACTTCTGCAAGGCGGAATTCTTTTCCAACTATCATCTCCGAAACTACAAGGAATCGATTCAAGTTTTTGCGGAGAATGCAAAACGTCTTACCGAAGAAAGGGACGTGATGGGTGCGCTCGGACTCGCGCTCGTTCATCTCGGAAAATTCGACGAGGCGAAATCCGTACTCGAAAAAATTCCGGGTTACGAAGAACTTCCGAGCTTCGACGATAAGAAGAAGGAATTTTCCGAAAAAATCGCAAGCATTCCTAAGATGGAAGCCAAACGCAAAAGCCTTACGGTTCAAGAACGAATCGAATTGGGATTCGCGTATTTGTTTTCCGAAAACTTCAAAAAGGCGGAAGAGATCTTCAGCGAACTCGTAGCCGTTCACGGTTAAACGAGCGATTCAAACTAAGACAACGGATCGAAACGTTTTTTCTTTTTGAATCGCATCGAAGAACCGAGTTTTATGAAACGAATTGGTTTTATAAAAGCTCGGTTCTTTTTTTACTTCCGATCGTTTTCGGAATTTCAATCGTTCATTTTTGGTTCGTGAAAGAAACGTTCGGACAACCATCCAAAAATAATTTCCTTTCTTCTTTTTCTTTCATCCGAGAATTTCAGTCCTCCAAAACGTCTTCACTCAACTCAAATCCGAAATGAACTTTCATCTACAGAGGAATGGGAGATTGCGGAGAATATTTTCGGTATCGTCTTTTCGAATCGGAGGAAGTCGTTTTACAAGAAATGCGCGCAAAGCTTGATTGCGACGGAACCGGCGCGTATTCGGCCGAGGATGTCCCGGTTGAATGGACAAGATATGAGATTCCGTTCGATTTTTGGAAATTTTTAAAGATCGATATCGGGGAAGGAATCTCAAGATTTACAAACAATCTTTGAGGGGAACAAATTCGGCGTCGAAATTCCCTGTCGTAGTTCCGACGATTTTCTCGTGATAGCAGGGCGCCCCCGCCCGAAGTCGGGTGGTGGAGGCGGGCTTTGCGGGAAAATTACGGCAAATCTCCTATATCAGAAAATCATACTATTTGCAAGAAAAATTCTCAGATCTGAACATTGTAGGAACTCCTACAAATCCTAAAAATCACTTGAAAATTTTCGAATCGGATCTCCGAAAAATCCTCACTTATCCTTTAAAATAATCACCTTACAATTTTTCAACGCCGTCTTCGTTTTCGGAGAAGCCAGAAGTTTTCTTGCGTCCTCGCCCGCGATCACCGGATTGACCGGATAATGGCCGGTGACGCCTAACGCGGTAACGAAATACGGTTTGGTGCCCGCGATCGGAGAACGAAACGCTTCCTCGGGAGTTTTCATATAACTCACATAGCCGTTTCGCACAACGTTTTCCTTTGGAACGAAATACGGAGAATACAAACTGTTTCCTTCTTCGGAAAGAACCTCCGGAAACAAAGCCGTTTCCAATTTTAAATGTCTCGCATCCACGATCAAAGACGTGAACTCGGCGGCGAGAGTGGGAGCCGGATATTCCGGAAAACTTTCGGTTTCATACGAAAGAAAAACGTAATTGAGAATTCCGCGTTTCCCTTTGAACCGAATGACCCCTTTCGCGACCGCTTGATTTTCGACGAAGTTGACCGTTGTAAAGATGGGTTCGATTTCGTAGATCTGATTGAAGACTTCGCGAAACATCGAGTCTTCTTTGATCTTTTCACGAAGAGTGAATTCCGCGTCCAACTTGACCGTATCGATCTTTCGGAAAAGAAATTTCTTTAGTTCCTCTTCCGCTTGCAAAGAAGCCTTCTTTCTCGCCTCGGTGAGATTTCTCGCCGTATTCTCCTTACCCCAATCCGAGTCTTCGACGGAGTAGGTCAGCTTCGGAAGTTTAAAGGAAAGAATTTTCTGAATCTCACCCTTCTTCCAATCGGTGACCGTGTCCGTAAAATCCCTGCTTTCAAAGGAGAAAGAGGTATGGATCGGAAGGAGTAAGGGAAGAAGGATCGGAATAAAACGGGTTAAAGAATTCTTCATCTGCGTTCTCAAAAATAGAAATGCGTCTTCTATTTATTTCGGCAGATTGGCGAATTCTCTGCTTAAATCTTCCCGATTCTGAACGAGTTTCGCGGGCGGAAGGGACTTCAAAAGATCCTTTCCATAGGTCTTTGTGAACATTCTCGGATCCAAAATCGAAACGATTCCCGTATCCGTTCCGGAGCGGATCAAACGGCCGAACCCTTGTTTCAAAACGGTGCAGGCATACGGAAGCTGCAGCTCGACGAACGGATTTCCGCCGGATTCCTTCAGCTTCTCACTTTTGGTTTCGAGAACGGGATCGTTCGGAACCTGGAACGGAAGTTTGGCGATGATCACCGATTGGAGTTTGTCCCCCCGAATGTCGATCCCTTGCCAAAACGTCGAGACCCCGAAAAGCACGCTGTTCGGAGTTTCCAGATACATCTGTTTGGCCCCGTCCGGTCCGAGATCGGATTGAGAGAATAAGGGAAGATTCGTATGGGGACGAATCGCCTCATATACGACCTTCAAAGATTTAAACGAAGTAAAAAGAACGAACGTATTGCCTTGCGTCAACTCGATGAGCCAAAGAATTTGTTTTGCAAGGTCGGCGTGATACCCGTCCGGATCTCCGACGGGGTCTCGGATCTCTCTCGGAACATACAAGAGCGCGTTCTTTTGATACGGAAAGGGAGAAGGGACCGTAATGTTTGCGGTGGGAAGATCCCCGATCTTCTTTTTGAAATATTTAAAATCGCTTCCGCTCGTCGAAAGGGTCGCCGATGTAAAAACGACGGATTGCATACGGGAAGCGAACAAGTCCCGGATGATTTCGTCCGGACTCAGAGGTTCCATGCAAATTTTATAATAGATCTCTTTCGAGTTTTGATCGGGAGGTTCGATCCAATACACGAGACTCGCATCGTCCACGAGACGGAAGGTTTCCAAACCGACCGCGATCTCTTCCATTCTGCCGGCTAACATCTCTAAGACGAGAGCGGATTCCTTTTCGGTGATGTCGTCGCTGTCCTTGGAAAGTTTGGAAAGATGTTTCTGAAGAATCTCCGTAATCTCCGCGAGTACGGCGGCAAACGCGCCCCGATCCAAACGGAGTGGACGTTTGATTCTCTGCGGGCTGTAAAAATTCAGAGGAACTTCTCCGGATAACGCGTTAAAGAAAGTAGTCAGAGCTTCTCCCGCTTTGGTGACAAGATCCTTGAGCGCGGTCGACGAAAGAGAAACTGCGATACCGGTGTTCTTATTCGGAAGCCAGATCTGCTGTAAAAGTTTTTGAATTTCTTGAGAACGGATTTCCTGACGAAAGGAGGAACCGATAATATCCGGAAAGTTATGCGCTTCGTCCAAAATCACCCGGCTGAATTCGGGAAGAATGTTGAAGTCGCTTGCGATATGCGCCGCGAGAAGGTGATGGTTGACGATCAGGATATTGCTTCGTTTCCACTTTTCCCGTTCCAAAAAATAATACGAATGGGAAAAGTTCGGACAGTTTCTTCCGAGACAGTTGTCCGCTTCTCGAGTGATCTTATTCCAAAAATCATACGAAGCCGTTCCGGTAAATTCCTGTTTTCTTCCGGACTCCGTCGTTCTGATCCACTCGTTGAAAGCGCCTATATGAGGAATCATCTCCGGTCCGAACGTTCCGTCTCGAAGAACGTGATTCATCTTTCGTTTGCAGACGTAGTTGGATGCTCCCATCGCGACTTCGGCTCGGAGATCGGTCCCCAAGATTCGGGAAACCATCGGAATGTCCTTTAACAAAAGCTGTTGTTGCAGGGACTTTGTTTCCGTGGAAATGACGACTGGTTCCTCGCGTTCGATCGATGCGAGCGCGGCAGGAATCAAATAGGCGAGCGATTTTCCGACCCCGGTTCCC
This sequence comes from Leptospira yasudae, assembly GCF_003545925.1. Lineage (NCBI taxonomy): Bacteria > Pseudomonadati > Spirochaetota > Leptospiria > Leptospirales > Leptospiraceae > Leptospira > Leptospira yasudae. Next base: position 398,010 of record NZ_QHCU01000004.1, read on the forward strand.
GCCTCGGCGATGAGATGGGTTCCGTTGAACAGGGATTCTTCGATTTTTTGCGAAAGTTGAATCTGTCCCTTTCTGGGCTCGAAATCGTCCCAGATCGCGGAAAGCTTATCGAAGTATTGCGTAGAACGGTTCAATGGTTTCGAGTTTTAAAAAGTTTGAATATGCAAAAAACGGAAAGCGCCGTCACCAAGAACAGGGAAAGAATCATAATCGACATTCCCTGCCAATTTAGGCCCTCCGTTTGCGCTAAGAACATCATTGCGTTTGTCCTCTCTTTTCTTTATATACCAACGCGTAGTGTACGAGAAGCACGATCAGACTAAAAACGACCAATATTCCGAAAAAAACCGATTTCGATATCAAGGCTTGCAACTTTACGGCTTCGACCATTTCCTGAGTGAAACTTTGTCCTTTTGCGATTCCTTGGGCGATTATCGTATCCGAATTCATTCGGTCAAAATGGCCTGGCAGGTTTTGGAAGAGAAATGCTATAAAGATCACGAGCAAAAACGCGGGAGTTACGTATTGGATCACGAACCAGAAAAATTTCGGAAGTTCGAGATGAGATCCTTCGTTTCCATCCTCCAAACCTTTTTTGGCTCCGACCTTCCAACCGAAGATAAAGATCTGAATGCTCGCCAAAATAAAGATTAGAATCGTGCCGATCCAAAAGTCGGCGAGTTCCAAGGCTTGGAAGTTTTCGTTGAAATACAAGATCGGAAAACAAAGGCTTCCGGTGAATAAGAATAGGATCAAGGTAGAAGTATGTCTGCGGATACCGAAGGATTCTTCCAAAAAGATGATTCCGGGTTGGAGCATCGTGACGGAGGACGTGATCGCGGCTAGAAAAAGAACGAAGAACCAAATCGCTCCGAAGAATTCTCCGCCGGGCATAAGAGAAAATACGGAAGGAAGCGCGATAAACCCCATACCGAACATACCGAACTGAGTGATCGAACCGCCTAAGAAGAGATAGGCGACCGGGATCGTCACCATTCCTCCGATCGCGACTTCCACGAATTCGTTTAACGATGCGGCGGATAACGAGGAAAGAACCACGTCGTTGTCCCGTTTTAGATAACTCGAAAATACGAGAGCGATTCCGAAACCGGCGGAAAGCGTGAAAAAGATCTGACCCGCTGCGGCGATCCAGACTTCCGATTTCAAGAGAGCGGACCAATCCGGGTTCCACATCTTTCCTAAACCGAGGTCGATATTGTCTAACGTTAGAACTCGAACTAAAATGACCGCGGAACAAACGAGCATAAGAGGAACCGCGATCCTGGCGAAGGTTTCGATTCCTTTGGAAATGCCGCGGTAAACAAGGGCGAAGTTCAATACGAAGCAGGTTAAGGTTGCGTAAAAAATTTTACCTGAAATCGCGTTTCCGTTCGCGCGCGCGCCTGTGATATCCAGATAATAATTTCCCGCGGCTTGAATGATTTCGGATTGAGGAACGTTTCCGCTTGCGTTGAATCGGATTTGTCCCGTTAAAAATTCGAAGGAGTAGGCGAGACACCAAGCCTCAATAAAAACGTAATATACATAGATGAGAATCGGAACGGTTACGCCGATCGCTCCGACGATTCGAAGCGGAAAACCGGAGAGGAAACTTTTGAAAAGGAAGGGCGCGCTGTGACCGGTGCGACCTCCCATTCTCCCCATAATCCATTCCGTGATGCAGACGGGAATCCCGACCAAAATGAAGCTGATGATGTAAGGGACCATAAAGGCCCCTCCGCCGTTTGCCACGGCTTGTCCGGGGAATCGGATAAAGTTACCGAGACCGATTGCTCCGCTTGCCACGGTGAGAATCAATCCGGTTCTGGATTTCCAGCTTTCTTTGGGGGGTTCCTTGCTCATACTGTCGGTTCTTGCAAAACGTACGCCAAACTCCTCTCTGTCAAAAGAAAAGCGGAGCGATCCGTAAAAAACGGGACATAAAATGTAGGAACTCCATCGCTTTTAGAAATCGGAAACGCAATGAAGAAGAATGTGGGAGTTCCTACGTTTTTACAATTCAAGAAGAGAAGGAAAAGGAGATTCCGGGAGTTCTGGTAGAATTGAAAAACAGGAGGCTATTGCCTGGAACGAATGGTGGGAGTTCCCACGTTCCTACAAGAATTCAGGCGATGAAAACCGGAGTTCGGTGGAATCGTATGAGTTCCCACAAGAATTCAGGCGATGAAAAAACCTGTGTTCGGCCAATCGTATGAGTTCCTACAAGGATTAAGCCGTAGAATCGGATGGTTTATGGAATTGGAGGAGTTCCCACAACCCGAAATTGGCTTCCTGAGCGAGCAAACTTTGATAAATGTCAATATGGCAGAAAAAATAAGAATTTTCGACTGAACAAACGTCTAAATTCTAAACTGAGCAGAAATCTGAAAAACGGAAAAATCATCGTATGAAACTCGATAAACTAACGGCAAAACTCAACGAAGCGCTTCACAACGCGCAATCCCTGGCCGAGAAGTCGGGGAACCCTGAGATCGGAGAGGAACATATCATTCGGGAAGTCCTCGATCAATCCGACGGACTGGCGCCTCTGTTGTTGGCTAAACTCAATCTGAATGCGAAAACCTTTTTAGCAAGAACCGAAGAGGCCCTGGGAAGACTTCCGAAAGTCGCGGGTTCTTCCGCGGAGGTAGGCTTTTCCCGATCCGCGGTCGCGCTGTTAAAGGCTGCGGATGAAATCAGAAAGGAATTCAAGGACGAATATTTATCTACGGATCATATTCTTCTCGGATTGATGAAGAGCGGAACGGGTCCTCTTAAACAGGAATTCAACCGCTTAGGATTAGAATATTCTAAATTACTAAAGATTACTTTGGAAAATCGGAAAGGAAAAACGATTATGGACGATTCACCGGAAGGAAAAACGGACGCGCTCGCGAAATACGCGAAGAATTTAAACGAACTTGCAAAACAGGGAAAACTCGATCCGGTCATCGGAAGAGACGAGGAAATCCGCAGAACGATTCAGGTTCTTTCGAGAAGAACCAAAAACAATCCGGTTCTCATCGGAGAACCCGGTGTGGGTAAAACCGCGATCGTGGAAGGACTCGCCAACAAGATCGTTCAGGGGGAAGTCCCCGAAGGGATCAAAAACAAAACCTTGTATACGCTCGATCTCGGTTCTATGATCGCTGGGGCAAAATACAGAGGAGAATTCGAAGATCGATTGAAGGCTCTTCTCGACGAGGTCAAATCCAGCGACGGAGAGGTGATTCTTTTCATCGACGAGATTCATACTCTCGTAGGCGCGGGGGCCACCGAAGGTGCATTAGACGCTTCTAATATGCTCAAACCTATGCTTGCCCGGGGAGAACTCCGTTGTATCGGTGCGACCACTCTGAAGGAATATCAGAAATACATCGAAAAGGACGCGGCCCTCGAACGAAGATTCCAACCCGTGTATGTCAAAGAACCTTCGGTCGAAGAAACCGTTACGATTCTTCGAGGACTCAAAGGTCGTTACGAACTGCATCACGGAATTCGAATTTTGGATTCGGCATTGATCGCGGCGGCGACTCTTTCGAACCGGTATATCGCGGATCGTTTTCTTCCCGATAAAGCGGTAGACTTGATCGACGAAGCTTCTTCCAAGATGAGAATCGAGATCGATTCCATGCCGGAAGAATTGGATCGTTCGAGCAAACGGATTCAATCCTTAAAGATCGAACGGGAAGCCTTGAAAAAGGAACAAGACCCGGCATCCAAAGAAAGATTGAAGACTTTGGAAAAGGATCTTGCGGAACAGGAACAAACCTTTCAGACATTGAAAGCGAGATGGGATTTGGAAAAATCGAAAATCTCCCGTTTGAAACAAATCAAGGAAGAGATCGAGAAGTATAAGAATCTCGAAGCCGAAGCGGAACGAAGAGGGGAAATCAACCGAGTCGCGGAAATTCGATACGGAAAACTCGTCGATCTGCAAAAGGAAATGGAAGCCGCCAACGAGGAACTGAAAAAACAGGAAGGAACTTCTCGCCTCTTAAAGGAAGAAGTTTCCGAAGAAGACATCGCGAACATCGTCTCTCGTTGGACCGGAATTCCGGTTTCCAAAATGTTGCAAGGAGAACGAGCCAAACTTCTTCTGATGGAAGACGCGTTGAAAACCAAAGTGATCGGGCAGGATCACGCTTTGCGACTCGTGTCCGAAGCGGTTCAAAGATCTCGAGCGGGAATCGCGGACCCGAACCGACCGGTTGGAACTTTCTTGTTCTTAGGACCGACCGGTGTGGGGAAAACGGAAACCGCAAAGGCCCTCGCCGAATTTCTGTTCGACGACGCGAATGCGATGCACCGGATCGATATGAGCGAATACATGGAAGCCCATTCCGTTGCGAGATTGATCGGAGCGCCTCCGGGATACGTCGGTTACGACGAAGGCGGACAACTGACAGAAGCCGTTCGAAGAAGGCCGTATTCTTTGATTCTTTTCGACGAGATCGAAAAGGCGAATCCGGACGTATTCAATATCTTTCTGCAGATTTTGGACGAAGGACGGCTGACCGACGGTAAGGGAAGGAACGTGGACTTTAAGAACACTGTGATCATTCTTACTTCCAATATCGGATCGGATATTCTCGGATCTTCCGAATACAATTCGGAGGAAAAGGAGCGATTGGTGGAGCAGCGTTTGAAACAACAATTCAAACCGGAGTTTCTAAATCGGATCGACGAAGTGATTTTGTTTCATTCGATCACGGATTCGGTGATTCACAAGATCGCGGATATCCAGCTAGAAGCGCTTCGTCAGAAAGCGAAGGAGAACGGATTGAACGTAACGTTTACGAACGGACTCAAGGACTACGTCTCCAGAGCCGGTTTTGACGCGGAATACGGTGCAAGACCTCTCAAACGTTTGATCCAAAGAGAAGTAGGGAACGCCCTCAGCCGTTATATCTTAAACGGAGAATTCTCGGAAGGTCAAAACGTAACCGTGGATTACAAACAAGGAAAGGTGACCGTCGTTTAACAAACGGCGGCGCTCCTCCCGCGTTCTAAACTATCATCGATACGAATCAGGCTTTTTGTCGCAACGGAGCCGGAACCTGCGATACGATCGCAAAGACGACTCTCTTAGGAGTTCGATGCGACGATAAACGAATCCGAAATTCAGATTCGATCGATCCGTACACAAAAAAGGGAAGCTCGGCGCTTCCCTTTCTCTTTAGGAATTTAACCCTTTTTTAATATTCGACTTTTTGAAGGAAAAGTTCTTCTTTTTTCATCTTTAATGCTTTGGACGCCAGCGTTTTAAAATCTTCAGGCGGCTCCAAAAGTCCGAGTTCCACTTTCGAAAGAAAGGGAGTGGATACCTTCAGTTTTTTTGCCATATCGTATTGTTTAATTCCCAACTCTCTGCGTTTCGCCCAGAGTCTGTTGGTAAGGCCTTCCGTAAATTCAGGATAAACGTCTTCTACGGCTTGCTCGTTAAACAATTTTTCAAGAGTGGTTTTCAAATATTTTGCACAGGCTTGTTTGAACTTTTCTGTAGGGTCCTGGCTTCCCGTTTCGATCTTCGAAAGATAGCTTGGAGAAACTCCGAGCGCTCTCGCCATATCGTATTGTTTAATGCTTCGTTTTTTACGCAGCATGTAAATGTGGTTTTTCATTCAATTCCCCTCTCATCAACCAGGGTATTTTGAATAAGCGGAAATTCAAGAAAAAATTTCCAATACCCCCTCAACACAAGATTAGGATGTTATGATTAAGTAATCCGAAAGGGTTATTGCCAATAAATCGAACAATAAGCGAAAGTAGTTATCTGTGGAATTGCGATTGGAAATAAATTCTTTCGAATTTAGGAGAAAGAAGGAGCAAACGGCGATCTGTATTTTATGTTTTTTGAATGTATTTTAGGGGGGTTCCCCTAACTACGGTTAGTTTTTCCAAAAAAACTCCAGAAAAAGAAAAGAAAAAACCCCGGCATTCGTCGAGAAACCGGGGTTCGATATTTAGATTTGTCCCGCTTTTAAACTTTCGGAAGCGATTTTGAATTCGTTTTCCGACTTCAGCTTTGACAAATAGTCTTGAAAAATGGACTGTTTTCTGGACTCGACTAACTCTTGTTTGATTCTCTCCCTAACTTTGCCGAAATCCTCGGGAACTCTTTCGTTCGGATTGGATGCGGAAGGTTTGGAATACGCATAGAGTTTGCCCGCTTCATACGTGTCTCGAATCTCTTTTTCGGTTACGTTCACTTCTCCATCGGTGGAACGATTTCGGATTAACATAAACAGAACCGATCTTCCGAGAAGAGGAAGAGTCTTTTTGAATTCCTTCGTATCCTTTAAAGCCTGCACTTCTTTGGATTCGGCGGAGATTCTGATCGGAAGATAAATCTGCGTATAGAAAGAAAGTTGATCGTTCTTTTCTTCTTCCGGAGTCGCTTTGCGTTTTTGAAGGATCGGAGCGATCTTGTTGAATTCAACCAATAGATCTTTGAATGCGAATTTAGCGCCTGTTTTGTCTTCGAAAAGAATCGTATCCGGCTTCAGAGTTTTAATGAACTCGGGAGTCAGATCGGTGATTTTCAAACCGCTCTTTTCTCTCAGTGCATCCATTTCCTTCTTCCAGGATTCTTTTAAGAAGCGGTTTCCGTAGTGTTCCGCGGTTTGATTCGCTCTTTCATTCACGACTAAGTCGGAATAAAATTTCGCCGCGTTCTTTTCGTCTTCGCTGATTCCTTCTTTGGAAACGAATTTAACCGCGAGGGTTTTCAGTTTATCCAATTCGTTTTGGAAGAATTTATCGATCTTCTTAGGATAGATTCTTTCGATTCTTTCCACTCTGAGAATATAATAATTTCCTTGCGCTTCCTTGAGGATGAAGTTTCCTTTTTGATCCGCAGCTTCCTTTAAGATCGCCGTAAAAGGATCGTCTCCGCAGTTGATACAATGCGGTTCGAGTCTTCCTCCGATCGCTTTTCTTTGCGCTTCATCCGTGTTTTTGGAGATGAATTCGGCGACTTCTTTGTCGGATCGAATCGCTTGGATTTGCTGAAGCAGACCGTTCGCTTTTGCCGCAGCGTCCGGAGTCGCTTTTACGAAAAGAATTCTTCCGAACGCGAATTGAAGCATTCCGGAGTTCATCAATTTTTCGGAGAATTGTTTTCTATAGTCGTTGAACAGAACCTGAGGTTCTACGAAAGCCATGATTCTCGCGTATTCGTCTTTCGTAACGACGTTCGTATTGTTGTTGTTCGCTTCTGCGATTTTCTGAATTCCGAGTTCTTCCACGATTTTAGCCTGAGTCGCGATCGAAGCGTTATTCGCATCGGGTTCGACTCCGCGGAGTTTGTAATACGCCCTGAGTTCCTCGCGGGTTATGGTTCCCGATTTGAAAGAAGCGAGAACGTCCGAATCTCTACTGCAGCTGATCGCAAACAGTACGAGTAGGGAAAGAATGGTTAGAGATAGAGTCTTTTGTTTCATGGAAGTTGTCTTTGAATCTTAGTATTTGTGAATTGTTTTACGGGTTGTCTGAGGTTTGGGATCCGGGATTTCAACGGAGATTTCCCGAGTCAGATTTTTTTCGCGGGAACTGTATAGATTTTTCATCTCGGCAGGCGAAGATTTTCCGGAATTTTTCAAGAGCCCCGTTTTACCGGGTTCTTCTTTGATTTTTAGAGAGAGAATCTCGGCCTTTCCGGCTTCCAGGTTTTCCATTTCTTTTTGAATGGAATCCTTTAGAATTCCGGAATAATCCCGATCCGAGGAAATTCTTTCCTGGATCTTGCCCAGTTCGAGTATGTCTCGGTCCACTTCTTCAATCTTACGAAAAAGATGGGCTACCTTTACCTTCATCCTTCAATTCCCAACGTTGATCTTTTTCGATTCCAGGTCGGTTTGCAAGAATGAAAATAAATGAAAGTAGGAAAAATTCAGAATTCCCTGGGAAGGATGAACGAATAGGGCGCAAAGAACGAAAAACAGGAAGAACAGAGTTTTGAGACGGTTTTCTTCCGAACGAAAATGCAGAAACCCTAAAGCACAGGTTAAAAGTCCCGCTTTGAGAAGATAGAGAACGCCGATTTCATCCCAAAACTCGAAGTTCCATTGATACCAGATTCGAAATCCGGCGATTAGAAAGAATAAGAGGAGAATTCCTTCCCGAAACAACTTCGGGTCCTTGAGGAATCCTTCGGTGAAACGCGGTTTTCGTTCGGAAAGATCCGTTCGAAAGCCTCCGTCTCGTTTGAGCGCGAGAATTCTGGAGCAGTGGATACAGATCAGATCCAAAAGATCCCCCGGCGTGGAACCGTCTAATCCGCCTATGGCGAGAAATAACAGTGTGAGAATGGAAAGGGGCAGTTCGAGATTCGATGTTTCGGAGCCGGTTCCTTTTTTGCGGAAGAATAGGACGGAAAGACTTAAAATGACCGCTCCCGGAGAGAGAAAGGAATAGGACCTCAAAATCAAAAATAGAACGGATAAGAAAAGAAAAACCATTTGTCTTACGGATGAAACGCTCATAGACTGTCTTTCCAAGCAGTATGATTCTGAACGAAATCATCATTTCTACGGAAAAAATAGACAACGTTCAAGTTATGAAGCTTCAGGGTTCGATCAACTCATTTACCGAAAAAAAATTCAGAGAACAGCTTTCTTTGTCGATTCGTTCCGGTCCGGTGATTCTGGATCTGGAAGAGGTGAGTTTGATCTCTTCGCGAGGGATTCAGTCTTTGAAGGAAATGAATCAGCTCAGCTTCACTTCGCGTAACAAATTGGTCTTGATCCATCCGACCGATTCGGTTAAGAATGCGATCAAGATGGCGGCGCTCAACGGACTTTTTTTAATCGCTCCCGACGAAGAGTCCGCTTTGAAAATGACGATGAAAAACAATAGGTAGGCAATCGTGACAAATTCGATTCGATTCAATTACGCTCGTAAACTTTGGCATCTTCTCGGGTTGATCGTTCCTGTCTGTTATTATCTGGACGTATTTCAAGGCGCATTCGAACTTTTGAATGCGACTCGCGCGGTCGTTTCGGTCGTGCTGGTTCTTTGTCTAGGGATCATTCTGATTCTGGAATATCTTCGGTTTCGTTTTCCCGGTTTTCAGAAGTTCTTTTTGTCCATCGCGGGGATTCTGATGAAGGAAGAGGAAAAAACGAGACTCAACGGAACTCTTCCGTATTTTCTTTCCTGCACGTTCGTGGTCTTTTTGTTCCCTCCGGAGATTTCCATTCTTTCCATGTTGTTTCTTGTGATCGGTGATCCGACCGCGGCTTGGGTGGGAACGTTTTACGGAAGAAGAAGGTTTTCCAACGGTAAGTCCGTAGAAGGGATCGTTGCGTTTATCATCGCTTGTGCGATCGTAGGATTCGTGTTTATGTATCTCTCGGATACGTACGGGAAACAGAATTTTCTGAAAGCGGAAGGATTCGTATTTTATAATAACCTAATTTTCTTGGTTCCCGCGATTTTGATTTCTGCGGTGACCGAACTCTATTGTGGTACGTATTGGAACGGATTGATCGACGACAATCTTTTGATTCCGGCCGTTTCCGCGCTCGTTCTGGGGTTTACCGCGTGGCTTGTGTTGGGCGTGGAACCTTCCACGATTTTTTTGAATCCGGCCGAATTGTTTTTGAAGATTTGAAGGTTCGACGTGGTTCCCTCCTAAATAGATCACAGGAGAACATGCTCTTTGTAGGATGAATTTTTCGTGATACAAACCGGCCCCACCCTAGTTTTTGGGTGGAGGGGAGAGGTGGCGGGAAAACCTCGTGCAAATCCTCATATATCAGAAAATCTGCATCAACTCCAGCACAATTCAGAATTCCTGTCGGAACATTCTGGATTTCTAACGAAATCTTACCGGAATTCGAGGCAAACTCTTTCTCCAAGAGCCGTTTGCTGTGAGATTGTAGGAGTTCCTACGAAATTCCGGAACTCGAGCTGTCACTTCTCCGGAGGAAGCACCGTAAAACTCAAATTGATCTTCGTCTTTTCACTTCCTTCAAACAAGGAAGAATTAAATCGAAATTCGACTTCGGCCGGAAAAATCGTGTTCGTATACGGGAACGAACCGAGACGATTTTCTTTTTTGAGTTTGTCCTTGATCATCGAACCTAAGTATTGAAACGAACCGACCCAGTCTTCTCCCATTTCGAAACCTTCCATTCGTTCCACGGTTCCCGAAAGACTCATCGTCGCGTAATACGAATCCTTGATCGCTTTGGATTCGGAAGGAGTCAGCTTTCGATTGAAGCGAACGATAAACCCGGGAGTTTCCCTTGCGTGAAAGTAAAGGTAGTTCGCTAACTTCTCCCAAGTATCGGGTTTTCTGTTGTTCGGGATTTCCACTTTGTAGTGATGATTCTTTTCGACGGGTTCGAGACATTCTCCCGTTCGATTGAAATGGTCGCAAAGTGTGATCGTCGTGATTTCGAGCGCGGAAGGAGCGCAGGCCCCGGTTGCAATCAGTGCGGAAACGAATGCAGAAAATAGAATATTAGTTTTTGTTGATGTTTTGGACATAGGATTCTCTTAAACTTGTGAAAAAATAGACCGCTTCCGGAGTTTTGAAAAAGGAAGGCGCCGTTTCACGAGCGACCATCTTCTGTTTCTGATAATTGTAGATCGTTTCCGCATAAACTCCGTTGAACAGGTAGATCCGATGAAAGTCGTCCTGAATGCTCGAAACGACTACGGAATGATTGCAGAGATATCCGGGAAAGATCCGAACCCCGCTGTCTTTTTCCACCGCGGCGTTTTGGATCGCGAGGCATTCCTTTTGAATCGAAGGAAGTTCCTCTCTGTGAATTCTTCGTTTGAAGGAAAGGATCTTCGTGTTTCTTCCCGGAAACTGATTCCATAGATCCGCGTCCGGATCTTGCCAAGTAGGCATAGGATTGCTTTCATAAAGGGTGGCCGAAAATTTCTTTTCGGTTTTGGCCTTGATCGAATAGAACATCTCCGCGTCTTCGTAAGCGACCACGATAAAAAACGAAGCGCCGGGCGGGCGCGTCAATTTTCCTTGGGGTGGAGGATTCTTTTTAGAGGAATTCATCGGGTTAAAAATCAGCTTCCAGGTTTCGCTTTCGAATCGAAATAATCCAGAATAATTTTATTCAACCATCTTCCGTCCGGGATTTCCGGAGTCGGGTCCGTTAAAAAGCCTACGTGCCCGCCTTTCGGGCTGAGAATGGTTTGAATATGCGGTAGTTTTTCCCAAGGAATTTTTTCCCAATCGAACGGAGGAACGACCGGATCATCCTCGGAATGAATCACGATTCCGGGATGTCGAATCTCGGGAATGAATTGGTTGCTGGAACAATCCCGATAGTATTCTTCCGCGCCCTTATATCCGAAAAACGGAGCCGTAACTCGATCGTCGAACTCGTAAAAAGTTTTCGTCTGAAACGCGTTCTTTTCCAGTTCCGGGGGAAGTTGAATGACCTTGTTTTTGATTTTTTTGCGGAATTCGGAAACGAATCGATCCCGATAGAATCTTCCTTCGATGGAATCGATGAATTCACATCCTTTGAAAAGATCGAGAGGAGGGTTGGTGGACGAAAACGCCTCGACCTTATGGTTTCTCCGTTCGCCTAAATACTTGAGCACCAAACTCGCGGAGAGAGAAAAGCCGGAGAGGAAAATCCGATGCGAAAGTTTTTCCCATACGAAATCGATCACATCCTGAACGTCCTTCGTCTGACCGATGTTATACGTTCCTTTGGAAAATCCCTGACCGCGTCCGCAGTTTCTGAGATTCATCCGAACGCATCCGTATCCTTTCAGAAGCGCGGTTTGTGCGAGACTTACCAAATACGAACTGTCCGAAGTTCCTTCCATCCCGTGAATCATCACGATATAAATTCCGTTCCAGGCCGGACCGGAGGAAGAATAGTTTGCGATCGGAGGATTGTGTTCGAGCCAGAGCGCGTCTCCCGATCCGTCCGATAGCTCGAGCAGAATATCCTCCACGTAAAATTCGGTTCTGAGCCGGTTTACAGGAGGAAAGAACGTGCTATAAACGGTTTGAAGGTGTTTGCCTTTTAAGAAACGTTTCGGTTTGAAAGGGTGGGAGTTCATAAAAGGAAGACTAACGTGAAGTTTAGAGTTCCTTAAAGAATTCGTCCCAGTCTTCCATTTGTTCTTTGTTGATATGAACCGTCTTTTTCGCGAACTTATGAAGTCTGCGTAAAAAATCGATTCCCCGTTTTACGATCGCTGAATCGTCCGGGTGCATGTCGGAAAGATAAAAATTCACGAACTCGTCTAGTTCGAAGGAGCCGATGTCCTTGATGAGAACTTCTTCCTTGGTCTCCTCTTCTTCTCCTTCTAAAAATAAAAGAGAGGAGAATTCCAGGAAGAGGTCGCTCAGGTTCTGATCCTCTTCCGGATTTCTACCCTTCGGTTGAGGGGAGGCTAAAAATTCTTTTAAGAATGCCTCTAAAGAGATCGTTTTGGACAAGGGAAAACCGCTTAGTTGAAATCGATCTTGGTCGCGAGTTTATCTACGATTCCGTATTTGATCGCTTCTTCCGCGTCCATGTAGTAGTCGCGATCCGTATCTTCTTCCAATTTGGAAACGGGATGTCCGCAAGCGTCCGCGAGAATCTGATTCAACTTCGCTTTCGTCTTGAGAATTTCTTCCGCGTGGATTTTCAAATCGGTCGCGGGAGCGACGATTTGTCCGCCGATGCTCGGTTGGTGAATCATCACTTTTCCGTTCGGCCAAATGGAGCGTTCTCCCTTTTTTCCCGCAGCGAGAAGAACCGATCCCATGGATGCGGCCATTCCCATACATACTGTGTGAACCGGAGAAGTAATCATTTTGATCGTATCGAATACGGTCATTCCGGAAGTGACGACACCGCCGGGGCTATTGATATAAAACGTGATCGGTTTACCCGGATCTTTCATTTCCAGGTAGAGGAGTTTCCCGACAAGGTCCTTGGACGATTCGTCGGTTACCGGACCCCAGAGAAAAATCTTTCTGTGGTCGAGGAAATTTTTGGAGATTTTACTTCCTGTGAGTTCTTCGAATACTTCCGTGATTTTTTCTGTTTCTGGCATTCCTGAACCTTTCCTTAGTAGTTGGTAAAGTCCAGTTTCTTCTTCCTCATTTTTATGAAAACTCCAATACAGGTAAAACTAGCGAAGATTGCGTAGAAAATCCGAATAAAATGAATGGGCGGAACCGGAAATTGTTTCCCGGGACGGAACGCGTTCAGTCTGGAAGCCAAGATCGGTTTGAGTTCGCTCGAGTTCGAAATTTCCCGAAATTTTACGATATGAGCGTTTTCGCTCAGAAGATAAAAACGGCGCGCTTCCCTTTCGAGAGCGGCTTGATCGTTTTTTAAAATTTTCTGCTTCTCTTCCAACTGTCTATTCTCATAGGCAAGTCTTTCCACGTCCAACTGTAAGGACGCGAGCGTTTCTTCGAGTTGGGAACGCACGACGATTCCGGATTCTCCCAGGACGATGAAATAAAACAGTCCCGCGAGAAAACAAGAGAACCAAAAGACTTTTGTCGAAAGAGAAGTCATAAATTTTACCCGTTTACAGGTTGTAAAAAGTGTCCCTGCCTTTATAAACCGCGGACTTTCCGAGTTCTTCTTCGATACGGAGAAGCTCGTTGTATTTCGCGATTCGATCCGTTCTGGAAAGCGAACCCGTTTTGATCTGACCCGCGTTAGTCGCAACCGCGATGTGAGAGATCGTAACGTCTTCGGTTTCTCCGCTTCGATGGCTCACGACATTCGTGTACTTCGCTTTTTTCGCCATTTCGATGGAAGCGAGAGTTTCCGAAAGGGAACCGATCTGATTCACTTTGATCAGAATGGAATTTCCCACGCCGGAAGCGATTCCCTTGGAGAGTTTCTCTATGTTCGTCACAAAAAGATCGTCTCCTACGAGCTGCACTTTCTTGCCGATCTTATCGGAAAGAAGTTTCCAACCTTCCCAGTCGTTTTCATCCAGACCGTCTTCGATGGTGATGATCGGATACTTGGAAACCAAGTTCGCATAATAATCCACGAGTTCGGCGCTGGAGAATTCCTTATTATTTTCGGCACCGAGTACGTATTTCTTTTTGCTTTTGTCGTAAAACTCGGAAGAAGCCGCGTCGAGACCTAATAAAACGTCTTTTTCGGGTTTGTATCCGGCTTTTTCGATCGCCTGGAGAATGACTTCGATCGCTTCCACGTTGCTCGTCAGGTCCGGCGCAAAACCGCCTTCGTCGCCGACCGCGGTATTCAATTTCTTTCCTTTGAGTACGGATTTCAAAGAATGGAATACTTCCGCTCCCATCCGGAGTCCTTCGCGGAAACTTTTCGCTCCCACGGGAAGAATCATAAATTCCTGAAAGTCCACGTTGTTGTCCGCGTGCGCACCGCCGTTGATGATGTTCATCATCGGAACCGGAAGTTCACGGGCAAAGTTCCCGCCGATATAACGGTAGAGTGGAAGTTTGGAATGAGCCGCCGCCGCTCTGGCAACCGCGAGGGAAGTTCCGAGGATCGCGTTGGCTCCGAGTTTTCCCTTGTTCTTTGTTCCGTCTGCGTCGAGCATCAGTTGGTCGATTCGATTTTGATCGAGTCCGTCTTCTCCCTTAAGGACTTCCTGAATTTTTATATTTACGTGTTCGACCGCTTTGAGAACGCCTTTTCCGAGATAACGGTGTTTGTCGCCGTCTCTGAGTTCCACTGCTTCGTACTCGCCGGTCGATGCACCGGAAGGAACTGCGGCTCTACCAAAGGAACCGTCCGCAAGAGTTACATCCACCTCAACGGTCGGATTTCCACGGGAATCGATAATTTCCCGAGCGTGAATTTTCTGAATTTGAGAGTTATGAGACATTTTATTTCCTGAGATTCTCTATATGGTTTCCGTCTGAGAATCGCGGTTCGCGATTTCGATCGGAGTCAGGGTTATTAAACGGTCCGTATCTAAGAAATCAAGCGGGAAACGAAAAAATGGATTGCTCGCGATTTGTTGGTCGGTTTCCATTTTCTTTGCTCCGCGGATTTTCAGTGATTTCGTTCTGTGTTCGCTCATCTTTGCTTACACAAAGAATAAAAATAAAACTCAATCTTGCTCCCTAAGGGTCGCAAGATAGGTTGGCAAGATAGGGATCGCTTGCTTTTCCAACGTTGTTGGAAGCAACTCACGACGCTCCGCTGTTCGTTGGCTATCTCACTCTCTAAGGATCGCTCGATATATGAAACTTTCCGAAAAACACGCTCTTGTATTTCATATTCTATTTTTTGCACTTAGTATTCCCATCTTGTTCGTTCCGGGAAACGTTTCGAGCGGCTGGAGAATGTTCGCGCTCGTCTTGGGTTACAACGTGGGAATCCTTTTGTTCGCGAGAATCTGGGCGCACGAACGCTGGACCGATCTTTGGTTTTTTCTTTTCCCCTTGAGTTGTCTTCAGATTTTTCCGGATTGGTTTTTATCGCAGATTCTCGGAGTCGTCGAATTTCCCGCGGATGGATTTCCGAAAATCGGAACGGTTTCCGGTTATATGGCGGGGCTTTGGGTCATTCCGTTGTTCGGATCCACATTCGTTTCTGTTCGATTTCGCAAACGTTTTCCCGAGGGACCGGCGCTCCAAAGCTATCTTTTAGGCGGTTTGGTCGCTTTCGTCGTCTTTTTAGTTTCGGAAGAAGTTTCCTATCTGATTCCGGTTTGGTTTGCTAAGAACGTCTGGATGATCGATCACGTGGCGGTCTACGTTTTAGCGCCCGAATTCATTCTCGCCGTCTTTGCTTGTTATGCGTACGACGTTTGCGCGTATTCTTCCCTACCGGAAAAAATCCTTTGGGCGTTTTTGACGATGTTCGTTTATTTAGGCGCTTTGGGATTTTTCTTTCTTTTGTTGGAAGGAAGTGCGAAGGTCGCTTCCTCGTCGGCCGCGCCGCTTTAAACGGTTGGTTCGAATCTTAGTCTTTTGGAAAAAATTCGCCGACTCTTGGATGAGGCTTTGTCGAATTGAATTCGCCCCTTGATTTTGATTATTTAATTCCGTTTGTATGAATCAAATTTGCAGTTTTTTGAAACCGATTTGCGGACCGATCCGTTTTTTCTTTCCGAGTTTTGTCTTTCTTCTTCTTTTGATTCCATTCGGTTTTTGTAAAACGCTTCCGCCCGTGGATCGAGGTTTTGCTTCTCACGGAATTTCCGGAACCTTGATCGTGAGTTCTTTGGATGGAAGCAGGGAATGGATTCACGACATGGAACGTTCGGAACGGAGATTTTTACCTGCGTCCACTTTCAAAATTTTGAATACTCTGATCGCCCTCCGGGAGAATGTCGCGGACGAACGAGCCACGGTGTTTCGATGGAACGGAACGAAATATCCGTTCGAGGATTGGAACCGGGATCATTCTCTCCTGTCCGCGTTTCAAAAAAGCTGCGTCTGGTGTTATCAGGAACTCGCGCAGAAAATCGGTCTGAAAAAATACGATCGCTACTTGCAAAATATTGAATATGGAAACGGGAAAACCGGAACCAACGTCCGTACGTTTTGGCTCGAAAGAGATCTGAGAATTTCCGCTCGGGAGCAGATCCGTTTTTTAAAACGACTTTACCGGAAGGAATTGGGCTTTCAACCGCAAGACTACGAAACCCTTCGAAGGATTTTTCTCGTCTCGGACGAATCCGAATTCTCCCTGTATGCGAAAACCGGTTGGGCGACTACGGAACCGCAAGTCGGTTGGTATGTGGGGTATTTGGAAAATGGAAACGACGTTTGGTTTTTCGCTCTCAATCTTGACGTTCGAGGACAGGAGGACTTGCGTCTTCGGAAAGAAATTCTTTTACAAACCTTGCAGGACCTGCGTTTGATTCCGAATCGTTCGATTCGTTTTCGCTGATCGTTGGATCGCCTCGCATTTTTAAATCCCGTCCCGGATTTTGCTTTTCAGGGGAACCCTTCGTCGAAAATCATCGGATTGTACCCTCATGACTGATAAACAGCAATTCATCCGTAACTTTTCCATCATCGCGCATATCGACCACGGTAAATCCACCTTGGCGGACCGACTTTTAGAGATCGGTCAAGTTACGAACGATCGAACCAAAAAGGATCAGATTTTGGATTCGATGGATATCGAGCGGGAAAGAGGGATCACGATCAAGGCCAACAACGCTACCTTTGATTATCTCGCAGACGACGGACATACATACATCATGAATCTTCTGGACACTCCGGGGCACGTGGACTTCACGTATGAAGTTTCGCGTTCTCTCAAAGCCTGCGAGGGAGTTCTTCTGATCGTAGACGCGAGTCAAGGCGTGGAAGCCCAGACTTTGGCGAACCTATATCTTGCGATGGAGCAGGATCTTGAAATTCTTCCTGTGATGAACAAGATCGATCTTCCCGCGGCCGACGTCGAAAAGACCAAGGTTCAAATCGAAGAGAGTCTGGGACTCGACTCGGAAAAGGCCGTCGCGATTTCCGCAAAGACCGGTCTGAACGTGAAGGCGGTTTTAGAAGCGATCACAAAGGAAATTCCCGCTCCGAAAGGAGATCCGAACGGACCTCTCAAAGCTCTTGTTTACGATTCTTACTTTGATCCGTATATGGGAGTCGTGATTAAGATCCGCGTGTTTGACGGTTCGATCAAAAAGGGCGATCGGATTTTGATGATGAGCACGGGCAAAGACTTCACGGTAAACGAGGTCGGAATCAACAGAATCACCTTAACTCCGAAAGACAGTTTGGGCGCGGGAGAAGTGGGATATATCATCGCGGGAATCAAAAAAGTTTCCGATGCAAAAACGGGCGATACCGTTACGTTATTTTCCAATCCGACGAAGGAATCCATTCCCGGTTATAAGGAAGCGAAACCGATGGTTTTTGCCGGTTTGTTTCCGATCAACGGAGAACAGTTCGACGAACTCGTGGACGCGATCGAAAAACTCAAGTTAAACGATGCGGCTCTCGTGTTTGAAAAAGAAAGTTCCGTCGCGCTCGGATTCGGTTTTCGCGTGGGCTATCTCGGACTTTTACACATGGAGATCGTTCAGGAAAGATTGGAACGAGAATTCAATCTCGATCTGATCACGACCGCTCCTTCGGTTAAATACATCATTCGAAGTAAGGATGGAACCGTTGAGGAAATCGACAACCCTTCCCGCTTTCCCGAACCGATCACGATCGAATCCACGGAAGAACCGTATGTGAAAGCGACCGTCATCACTCCGAACGAATACGTGGGAAACATCATGGCTCTCGCGATGGACAAACGGGGGATTCAGTTGGATACGGTGTATCTGACTCAGGATAAGGTTCAGCTCACGTACGAACTTCCTCTTGCCGAACTTATTTTCGAATTTTATGATAAACTAAAGTCTTTTACGCGCGGTTACGCTTCTCTTGACTACGAACCTTCCGGTTATAAGGCTTCCCAGCTCGTGAAGATGGACATCCTCGTAAACGGAGAACCCGTCGACGCTCTTTCTATGATCGTTCACAGAACGAAAGCCGAACAAAGAGGAAGAGAAATCATCGAAAAGCTGAAGGATCTGATTCCAAGACATCAGTTTATGATTCCGATCCAAGCCGCCGTGGGTGGAAAGATCCTCGCACGAGAAAGTATTTCAGCGCTTCGCAAAAACGTAACCGCGAAGTGTTACGGCGGGGACATCACTCGTAAAAAGAAACTCTTAGAGAAACAGAAAGAAGGGAAGAAGCGGATGAAGCAGATCGGAAACGTGGAAATCCCGCAAGAAGCCTTCTTGGCCGTGTTGAAGACGGGAAATTAAGGATATCATTGGTCCTTATAGCGGCGTTCGGTATTGAGACGAAAGAGAAACGCCCGCTGTCGCTCAAAAGGTCAATATCAGATGAACTTTTTCGTTCTGGAAAAAAACTTCGCAAATTCCGGGATCAGGTAAGGGCTCTGAATCGAATCCGGTCATTCTTGGTCCAACGATTGAAAAACGCCACATTTCCGCTGGTTCGGAGTGCATTTGGGAATTTCCGGAGTTAGAGCCTCCCTCATCTTTTAAAAAATCCTCGATTATGACCTCAAATCGCGGAAGGATCGTAGTCGTTAAACCAACGATTTTCGTGACTTCTTCTTTGCTCATTCCGATTTCAAATCTCAAACATTGTTGCCGGGTGATTTCCTTAGAAATGCAACCTTCCGTTATAAATCCCAAGATCGCTGCGGACATGAACAACAGTCTTCGAATTAAGAACCTATACAGAAACGTACAACTTAACTTTTGTGATGAAGTAAAATCAAGTTTTGGGACATGCAGTAAATATTTTTTCATTTATATCTCCGATCGATAAAATACGCTTTGAAAGGGCCGAAGGATCCCAAGAAGATGTCCGTGTTTGAAAACGTTGCAAGAAATTCTTGTCGATTCGGTCGTTTCACCCATTGAAGTCCGCGCATTGGACCCTGATCTGAGCAAAGGACTTTTTATCCTGCTCGACGGTCGTCTTGCTTTTAGCATCGGAACCAAGGTTCGAAAGTTTTTCGGGTTTCATTCCGCGTTGAACGTACAAAAAGTCCGCTCCGTATTACTTCAGGGTGAGTTGCATAGCAACGCGCTCGGCGCATTTTCCTATTTATTTCGCGTTTTCGGATATGAGGTTCATACGATCGCTTATGCTCGTAATCGGTCTTTGACGACGGCAAATTCCGTCCTCGTAAAATGGAATTCTCACAAATTGGAAATTTTCCCTTCCCGAAGGGAATGGAAAGAGAGAATCAAAGCCCTGTCCGCAGATTCGATTGATACGGAGAACTTTTTTTCGGAGGAAGATTCGCGAAACAAAGCTCCCATTCGGAATGATTCTCCTTGGAAGGACTTTCGTTTGATTCCCGAATACGGGCTCAGCCGTGCGGCAGCGATCGGTCTCGATTCTCTTTGGGAGCGGATTCAGATTTCGAAGTACGAGCGTATCGTTTTGGATCTTGGTTCGGGGCTGACTTGGCTTTCAGCAAGCCGGTATTTCGGAAATTCGATTCCGATTTACGGAATCTCCGTTGGTCTTTCTCGATCGAAGATGATGGAATGGCTCGAAGAAAAGAAGAAATTTCTCGGTTTTCACGGATTTCAGATCGAAGGCGATAAAATTCTTTCCCCGGAATTTTCTTCCGGTTTCGGTTCTAGGCACAATCGTATTTTAGAATATTCGAATTCTTTTTACAGGAAGACAGGAATTCCGATCGAACCGATCTATTCAGGGATTTCGCTTTTGACCGTTGAAAAACGAATCGATTCGGGATTCTGGAAAGGAAACACGCTTTATATCCATCAAGGCGGTCTGTTGAATTTTTTAGATCCGTTTATCGAAACGTTTTGATGGGGATTCTCGCAATCGCGAAATTTTTTTTTCGCTCGATGGAGGGTCCGTTACCGAATGAATCGATCTTAAAAAAGATAAGTTCGGTGACTCCGGTATTCTTTCGATCGGTTCGTTTTGTCTCGCTGACTTCTTAATTTTCTTTTGTGGAAGTAATTTCTGTTTTCATCGCTCGAATCCGTTGCCGTCCTAACTTTTGTTACGCGAACGGTTCGAAACAATCGTAGTTTTTCTGACGATAGATCTGATTCTCCTTGAATTCGAAGATCATGCAGAAATACGCCTTGAGATTCTGATCCGCTTTGAAAGGTCCTAAGTCGGCTCGAATCGTAGCTTTCCAATCCGCTTCGACTACGACCGTGTCGCCGCTTTCGAGATAATTTTGTATTCGGAAGATTTGCCGTTTTAGGAGATTTTTCCCTGCGGGCATTCTTCGAAATAAGTCGTCCCAATTGCTGATCGTCACTTTTTTGGTGAGAGCGTTTGGATATTCCGTTTGTAATATCTCGGGATGAAGGACGCTTTCGAATTCCTTCGGTTCCACCGCAAAATTGGAAAGTAAATCCAAATAAGTCGTGATCGTTTGTCTGTATCGATTCATGATCGGAGTGTCGGAAAGATTCCGAAAATCGCAACCGAATCTTGAATCGGAGTTTCGCGTTTCTATAAATTGACAGTCCGATGAATGATTTCGAATAACGAACGATTCGTTCTTCTTTTGGAAGATCATTTATATCGATCAAGGCGGGTTGTGCGTCATAAAAAAAGCCGCTTTGTAAAAGCGGCTTTTCGGAATTTGGTTTTTAAAGATCCGCTTCTTTCGTTTTCAGGAAGCGGCAAACGGATTGCTTTTTCAAGAAAACCGGAAGGTCTTTAAAAACCGTTTTCGAAATCTTTTGCGATCGTTTAAGAGAGGATGTAATCCCGGTTCATCGTACGGATAAAATCTCTCTTGATCGATTTCGGACATACCGCTTCGCACTCGTATTGGTTCGTGCAGTTTCCGAAACCTTCCGCGTCCATCGCGTTGATCATCTTTTTCACGCGCTCTTTTTGTTCCACTTTTCCTTGCGGTAACAATCCGAGGTGAGTGATCTTTGCGGAAACGAACAACATCGCGCTTGCGTTTTTGCAGGAAGCGACGCAAGCTCCGCAACCGATACAAGTCGCGGCGTCCATCGCAACGTCCGCATCCACTTTAGGAATCGGTAATGCGTTTGCGTCCGGAGCTCCTCCGGTGTTGATGCTGATAAATCCGCCGGATTGGATGATTCGATCAAACGCGCTTCTATCGACTACGAGATCCTTGATGACTGGAAAAGCCTTGGCTCTCCACGGTTCCACGTAAACGGTATCACCGTCTTTGAAGGAACGCATGTGCAACTGGCAGGAAGTCACACCTTGGTGCGGTCCGTGCGCTTGTCCGTTGATCATCAGGTTGCAGGAACCGCAGATTCCCTCGCGACAATCGTGTTCGAAAGCGATCGGATCGTCTCCCTTTGTGATGAGTTCTTCGTTGACCACGTCGAGCATTTCCAAAAAGGACATGTTCGGGGAAATATCTTTCGCATCGTAGTCTACGATCTTTCCCTTTTCTTCTCCGCTTTTTTGTCTCCAGACTTTGAGTTTCAGATCCATTATTTATAACTCCTTGTAGCGAGGTGAACGTTTTCGAACTCCAGTTTTTCTCTGTGTTCGGTTGGTTTTTTACCGACTCCGTTGAATTCCCAAGCGGTCGCGTGACAGAACTTATCGTCGTTCCGTTTCGCTTCTCCTTCTTCTTGGTATTCTTCGCGGAAGTGACCTCCGCAGGATTCTTCTCTGGTAAGTGCGTCGAGGCAAAGAAGTTCGCCGAATTCCAAGAAGTCCGCGACTCTTCCCGCTTTTTCAAGCGACTGGTTGAGTTCCGCTCCGCTTCCAGGAACGTTTACGTTTTGCCAGAATTCTTCTCTGATCTTCGGGATTTCGGCTAACGCTTCTTTCAGACCCTTGTCGTTCCGCGCCATTCCGCATTTGTCCCACATCAGTTTTCCGAGTTGTCTATGGAAAGAATCCACGGTTCTTTTTCCGTTGATGGAAAGAAGTTTTTTCGTGGTTTCTTCCGCGTCGGAAAGAGCCTTCTTCGCTTCCGGATGATCTTCGCTCGGACGAGAGTTGAAGCCCGCTCCTGCGAGATAGTTTCCGATCGTATAAGGAAGAATGAAATATCCGTCCGCAAGACCCTGCATCAGAGCAGAAGCTCCGAGACGGTTCGCTCCGTGATCGGAGAAGTTCGCTTCGCCGATTACGAACAGACCGGGGAGGTTGCTCATCAGGTTGTAATCCACCCAAAGACCGCCCATCGTATAGTGAACCGCAGGATAAATTCTCATCGGTTGTTTGTATGGGTTCTCACCGGTAATTTGCTCGTACATCTGGAAGAGGTTTTCGTAACGGTCGCGGATCTTCGGTTCGCCGAGACGACGAATCGCGTCCGCAAAGTCGAGATACACGCCTTGACCGGATTCTCCGACACCCAGTCCCGCGTCGCAGGCTTCTTTTGCCGCGCGGGAAGCGATGTCGCGAGGAGAAAGATTTCCGTAGCTCGGATACTTTCTTTCGAGGTAGTAGTCTCTTTCACTTTCGGGAATGTCCGCAGGATTGCGCGTATCGCCTTTCTTTTTCGGAACCCAAATTCTTCCGTCGTTTCGGAGAGACTCGGACATCAAAGTCAGTTTGGACTGATGATCTCCGGAGACAGGAATACAAGTCGGGTGAATTTGCGTATAACAAGGGTTGGCGAAGAAGGCGCCTTTTTTGTGAGCCTTCCAAGTCGCGGTTACGTTACAGCCTTTCGCGTTTGTGGAAAGAAAGAACACGTTTCCATATCCGCCCGTTCCGAGAACGACTGCGTCCGCCATGTGAGTGGAAAGTTTTCCCGTTACGAGATCGCGAACCACGATTCCTTTTGCGTGACCGTCGACTACGATCAACTCGACCATCTCGGTTCTAGGATACATCTTCACCGCGCCGAGTCCGATCTGACGCGAAAGCGCGGAATACGCTCCTAAAAGAAGCTGTTGTCCGGTTTGACCTTTTGCGTAGAAGGTTCTGGAAACTTGCGCCCCGCCGAAGGAACGGTTGGAAAGATGTCCGCCGTATTCTCTCGCGAAAGGAACGCCTTGTGCCACGCACTGATCGATGATGTTTACGGAAACTTCCGCCAAACGGTGAACATTCGCTTCTCTTGCACGGAAGTCCCCGCCTTTTACAGTATCGTAGAACAAACGATGAACGGAGTCCCCGTCGTTCTGATAATTCTTCGCCGCGTTGATCCCGCCCTGAGCCGCGATACTGTGCGCTCTACGAGGGCTGTCTTGAAAGCAGAAGGTCTTTACGTTGTAACCGAGTTCTGCGAGAGTCGCGGAAGCGGAAGCTCCTGCAAGACCGGAACCGACTACGATGATGTTGAATTTTCTTTTGTTGGCCGGGTTAACCAGCTTGATGTCGGCCTTATGATTGGACCATTTTTTCTCAATCGGGCCGTTTGGAATTTTAGAATCTAAACTCATGAAAGTTTCTCCAAAGAATTACGGGTGAACGTATCCCAGCAAAATCGAAAGCGGGATAGAAGTGTTTCCAATAAAGATGATCAAAGCGAAAAGGATTGCGCCCGCTTTGATCTTGCCGCTCAATTCGGGAGTGCTCAAACCCAAGGTTTGAAACACGCTCGCGACTCCGTGGCTGATATGGGAAGCGAGAAGCACCATCGCGAAGATGTAAGAACCCGCGACGATCGGATTTTGAAAGCCGAGAATTACCATCGTAAAAACGTCGTGTCTTCCTTTGGAATCGGTCATCGCGAAATGATCCGGATTGGTGACTCCGAGTGTAAAGTGGAGAAGATGATACACGATGAAGGAAAAAATTAAAAGTCCCGTCAGCGCCATGGTTCTGGAAGCGAGGGACGCTTGAACCGTGTACTGTTTTGCGTAGGCGACCGGGCGAGCTTGTTTGTTTTCGATTGAGAGTTTTATCGCGTAGTAAACGTGTATGATAAAGCTAACGATCAGAATGATTCTGGCTACCCAGAGAAGGGGTTCGATGTCCCTAAGCGATTGGCCATATGCGTTGATTTTTTCTTGTCCTAGGAAGATCTGAAGATTTCCCAACATATGAACAACCACAAAGCCGAAATAAACGAGTCCGGTCACTGCCACGAGAGTTTTTCTCCCGATGGAAGACCGGAGATATCCAGCCTTAAAATCCATTACATTTTCTCCTGTTTGTTTGGTGGAAAGAATTCATCGAAAAATTAGAATGATTCGGAAAGATGGGATTTGAAGCCCGCTTTCTTAAATTAGGGTAAAAAAGCGAGTTGGGACGAAAAGCATTTTTATTTTGAGCGGAAAAAATTGATACCGGAATCGAAAGTTATTAAGATTCCTTCTCAATTAGAAACCAACTTGTGTCCAATTCACACCCTTGAGAATTTTGTGCATCGCGTAACGAAGGAGTTTCGAGAGAATCGAAAGAAACGATCATGAACGCATCCGATCCATTCCAAACATTGTATCAAAAAGACAAATTGAAAGGCGAGTCAAACGCGCAAGCCACGAAAGAATTTGCGGAGCATTCTCCCCTTCGAAAAAAATATCCGGACGATACGAAAACTTTAAATCCATATTATACGTTTCGGGGACGAACCCTTTCCCGAATCGCGTTCGGATGTTACCGAGTCGGACTCGAATCTCCCGAACACGAATCCGCTTTGGAGCTTTCGTTGTCTCAGGGATTCAACGTGATCGACACTTCCTCCAATTACGGAAACGGTGAAAGCGAAAGTTTAATCGGAAAGGTTCTCCGTAAAAAAATCGCAAAGGGAGAATTGAAGCGCGAAGACGTTTTCCTCGTCACGAAGGCCGGTTATATCCAAGGAAGAAATCTTCAGATCGTAACCGAACTGGAAAAACAAAACAAAGAATTTCCGGAGATCACGTATTACTCCGAAGGATGTTATCACTGCGTTCATCCGGGTTTTTTAGAGGATCAACTCGAACGTTCTTTGAAACGTCTCGGACTGGAAACCGTGGACGTGTTCCTGCTTCACAACCCGGAATACTTTTTGATGGATCGGGAGAAGCATAACGTTCCGAAAGAAAAGGCGATCGAACAATATTACGAAAGAATTAAGAACGCTTTCCGGTTCCTGGAACAAAAAAGAAAGGAAGGTAAAATTCTCTATTACGGAATTTCTTCCAATACGTTTCCGGAAGATCCGCAGAAATATACGGCGACTTCCTTGCTGCGCGTTCTGCGGATCGCAAAGGAAGTGCAAAACGAACTCGGTCTTGAAGAATCCGGCTTTGCCGTCGTTCAGTTTCCGGCCAATCTTTTGGAAATCGGTTTTCTCGAACCGCAATTCGAGGGCAAAAGCCTTGTGGAAATCATTCGGGAAAACGGACTTCTTCCCTTGATCAATCGCCCTTTGAACGCGATTTCGCACTCGGGAAGTATATTCAGACTTTCTTATGATCCGAAAAAAAGCGGAGAGGGCATTCTCGATCTTTTAAAAGAAGAATTGAACGGAATTTATGCGCAGGAAGCCACGATTCTTTCCCTTCTTCCCGCGGGTTCGTACAAATATACGTTTCGTTCGGTTACGGAGCCGTATTTGGATCAGTTTCAGAATCAGGATCATCTGAATCAATTTCTAGAACGCACAGTGATTCCGATCGTGCAGCAGCTGATTTCTCAAGTGGAAACGATCTCCGGTCCGGCAAAACAAGGGGAATACATCGAGATCTTAAACAGGGCTCTTCCGATCCTGGAGCAATACGTATTCCAGAAGAACGTTCAGGATCGAACCTCCGTTTATGAGAAGATTCTAAAATACTATCCGCAGTATCAAGGTTGGAATCTTTCCGGAATCGCGTTGCATCTACTGCATTCTTCGCTGCGGGAAGGAACGGTGCTGCTCGGAATGAGAAAGAAAACGTATGTGGAGGACGCGGTTCTTTCGTTCGGGGCCGCTCTTTCCGCGATTCGAATCGAGGATTGGAAACGTTTTGAAGTTTGATCCCGAAATCGTCGCCCTGTTCGAACATATCACTTCGACGAACGATCCCGAACTCACGATCGACTTCGCTTATCAAAACGCGGAACGGTTGTTTCACGAGGGAAAGTATTTCGAGGCGCACGAGGTTTTGGAATTCCAATGGAAAAAGGATTTCGGACCTCGAAAAACTTTTTTGCAGGCGTTGATCCAGCTTTCCGTTTCATTACACAAGATTTACGTGAAACCCAACGGACGCGGCTCGCGTATGCAGGCGGAAAAGGCGAAGGAAAAATTGGAATCCGTTTTAAATTCTTCCGCGTTAAACGGACTTGGAAAAAAGGTAACGTTAGATCTGATTTCCGATCTGGAATCGATTTTGGGTCTTTACGACGGGGACGAACTTCACGCAGAAAGAGTTTCTGCTTTCAGGATTCCTCGGCTTCCGAAAGACTGGCGGGAATTATTCAGAGGCTGATATGGGCGAAATCGAAAGCGGCTTTTTTCAATCCGGCGGATACAATCTTTCCTATAAAATCCATAAGAACGGAAAGAACAACGCGATCCTTTTGTTCCACGGATTTCAGGACGCGTCCGATACGTTTCTGTATCAGTTCCCGTTCTTATCCCAACATTTCGATATATATCGATTTGATTATAGAGGTCACGGGGATTCCGATTGGCTTCGCGAGGGGAATTATCATTTCATCCAAACGCTCGTAGACGTGAAGACGTTCATTTCCCGATTTCTTCCCGAAACGTTTCATATTTTGGGTCATTCGATGGGAGGAGGAATCGGAGCGCGTTTTGCGGGAATCTATCCGGAACGGGTTTTGAGCATCGTTTGTTTGGAAGGCTTCATGTCGATTCAATCTCCCGAGTTCGAAAAGAAACGTCTGAAAGCCTGGCTCGACACGTTGGAAAACAACGAGGTCGGAACCAAGGAACGAAAGAATAAGAGTTTTGCGAGCGTGGACGAACTGACTCTTCGTTTAAAGCCCGTTTATCCGCGTTTGAGTTTGGAAAAGGTTCGCGATCTTGCGGTCTATCTTTCCAAAAAAACGGATTCAGGATATCAATGGAAAAACGATCCTTTGTACAAACGCGGATTTCCCTTCGTATTTTCACCGTATCTCACGAGACATCTCTGGGAATGTATCGATTCCCCGACCTTGATCATCTACGGAAAGGAAACGCATTTGATGCCCGAAAATCGGGAGGAAATTCTTTCCCATTTTAGACATCTTGAATATATCGAGATGGAAAACGCGGGTCACAACATGCATCACGACCAACCCGAAAAACTCGAGTCGTTGTTAAGCGAATTCTATTCGAAACACGGATTGATTGCGGTCGGTTGAACCGCTTTTAAGAGCCTCGGCAAAACCGGTATAAAAAGTTTAAGGGAAAAGATTTGGACTCATGGCAGCCAGTGAAATTTCTCCTTAATAACCTTCCGATACTTAGCAAATGTATTGATCAATTTTCTTAAGCCGTAATCTCGGAATACAACTATTCGCTTCTATTTTCAAAATTGGATCAAACTCAAATGGAAGACCGATTGTGAGACGCGTCTTGAAATTTTGATCTCCAGATGATAAGTTGAATGCTTTCAAAAGGAAAGGTTTGGGTTTTCGAAGAGTTTCTACGAGTTTATTCTATTTTGGTAATGTTGTTATATAATCATTTTTTTATAAAGACGAATAAAGGTGAACAAGTTTCAGTTTTTTTACTATTGATGGTTTTCCTCTAAAATTCACTGTCGAACGAAGAAAGGCTGATTCGAAAGACGTTTTGACTTACGATACATTTTTGTTTCGTTTGTTGTATTTCTTTTGAATCTAATGGATGAAAAACTTTGAAATTGAAGAGGACAAAGTAGTGATCTTTTATCGTATAAAAATGAAAATCGTTTTAGTATTCTGTTGTATTCTAATTTTTGCAACCCGATGTTCTTCATTTGAATGTTCGCTCTGGGACGAAATGTGTAACCCGCATACGTTGTTGTTGGATATAATTTTGTTGAATGCCAGAAATTCCGGAACAGTTGCCCCCAACTTACTGTATGCTACAAATGAAAATTCGAATACGGTAACCTATTTCAACGCGACCAATGGAAGCTATCTCAACGGAACTCTGGCAAACTCCAGTTTTACTACAGGCGCAAATCCTTGGGGAGTCGCGGTCAATCCGTCCGCGAACCTCTTGTATGTTACGAATATCAACTCGAATACGGTAACTTATTTCAATGCAACGAATGGGGATTATCTCAACGGCTCCCTGGCCGCTTCCAGTTTTGTTACGGGAAACAGCGCGTTGTCGGTCGCAGTCAATCCATCCGCCAATATCTTATACGTCATAAATCGAATTTCGGACACGGTTACCTACTTCAACGCAACGAACGGAAATTATATCAACGGCTCTTTAGCGGCTTCCAGTTTTGCCACGCAGTTAGGAGGAATGTCGTGGGGTCTTGAAGTCAATCCAACCGCCAACATCTTATATGTTACGAACTTTAATAGTAATAACGTAACTTACTTTAACGCGACAAACGGGAATTATATTAACGGTGCGTTGGCCGCCTCTAGTTTCGTTACGGGAGCAGGTCCGACCCGAGTTCTATACAATCCTTCCGCCAACATTCTATACGTGATAAACTCCGGTAGTAATACGGTAACTTACTTCAATGCAACAAACGGAAACTATATTAACGGCACATTGGCCGCCTCCAGTTTTGTTACGGGTGCCGGTCCGTGGGGCGCCGCAGTCAACCCAACCGCCAACATTTTATACGTTACGAACAATACCGGTAACACGGTAACTTATTTCAATGCGACAAATGGGAATTATATCAACGGCACGTTGGCTGCCTCTAGTTTCGTTACGGGAAACAATCCAAAGTGGGTCGAATACAATCCGTCCGCCAACATCTTGTACGTTGCAAACTATTTTAGTAATACGGTAACTTACTTTAATGCAACGAACGGAAATTATATCAATGGTACGCTGGCCGCTTCCAGTTTTACTACAGGAACGAATCCTAATTTGACTATAGTCAATCCTTGATTCTGGCGGATTGGAGTAGGAACGAAAAAAAGGCGATATTTGCGATTCTACTTTCGGAATAGGAATGCCAGTGACCTGACTTTTTCGCGGATGCTAGAATTTTCAAAACTCAAACGGCAAATCATTAGACGAATACCACCCGGCGCCTACAAAAAGTTATTGATAAGAACCTTTATGCTCCGTTAAGATTCTCGGGAAAGGAATATCCGTTCTCTTTGTAAGAGGGGAGGATCCTTTTCCCAATTTTTCCGGCGGAGTTTTTTTTGAAGCGCTTCACAATTTTCTCATTTCGATCCGTTCTCTTCCTCTGTCTGTTTTTTTCGATGCCTCTCTGGAGCGCGCAGACGATTCTTCTGAAAAACGGAACCTCTCTCAAGGGAGAAGTCACCGGTCAAAACGAAAAGGCAATCACCGTACGAGCCGCAGACGGAAGCGTACAGACGATTTCCAAGCGGAGCATTCTCAAGGTCATCTACCGAGACGTAAACGAAGACGAAGCGAAACGAATCCGCCAGGAAGAAGAGACGAAAATCCGCGAAGCCAAATCGGCCGAAGAAAAAAAACGAATCGAAGAGGAGGCGGTCGTCATCAAACCGCCGGTGAATGCCTCGGGAACGAGAAGCCGTTGGAGTCTTGTTTGGAGATCCGCTGTTCTTCCGGGTTGGGGTCATTACAAGGCGGAGCGGAAAAAAACGGCGATCGTTTACGGAGCCTTGTTTTGGACCGGAGTGGTTGCGACGGGACTTGCCGCAAAACAGATCGAAAGTAAAAAGGCGGCCTACGACGAGGCGTCGTTGTACGGACAGGTTTCCGGAAATCTATTGTTCGGAGAAGCTTATGTAGGCGATAAACGATCCGCTTACAAAAAATCGATCGAAGACTATCAAATCATGGCGGCCGGGACCGCCCTGATTTACTTGATTCAGCTCACTCATTCGTATTTTACGGGTGTAGAATGGGAAAAGGAGGAAATCGCAGTAACTCCGGATGGCGCAATTCGAACAAAGGGGTTACAATTGGACTCGATGAGAGAAATGAATCCGTTGAACGCGAACTCCGGCAACGCTCTCGGATGGAGAGCGGAAGCTCGATACAACTGGTTTTTTTAAGGGGATCGTATGAAAAAATATTATTCTATTCTAATGCTTTCTCTTCTTCTGAACTGTTATAAATTCGAAGAGAGTCAATTTGATCCTACGGGGAATTTGAGTATTCTGCGGACGCTGTTTTCAGGGGCGACCGGCTACACGAACTTTATGATCAATCAGTATTCCGCGTTTCGACCCGCGGGATTGGACGTCTACGTTTCGTATGTGCGCAGAAATTTCGGTGCGGATGATTCCCGAAGCAGAATCGATCTGATCATCGCTAGTCAGAACGGAACGATTATGATTCCGACGAACGTGCCTATGGTCGGCGGACAAATTACCAGCATGGTGGGTTACGGCTACACGGCAGGGAACATCACGAACAAATACGCGATCCTTTTCGAAGTTCTGGAGACAACGGGCGTTCATAATTATTATTACTGGGTCGGCCTGAGTCTTCCCGGTGCCGGAACCAAATTGACCTTTACGCAGTTTACTCCTCCGGTTCCGGACGCTCCGATCGTAGGTTTCGGACCATTTAACGTCGGCGCGGTGGAAAAACTCGTCTTTTGTCAAAAGTCCGGAAGTACGACCACCTGCTACAATACGAACAGCGATTTTACCAACCTGCAAACGATTACGGGTCCGGTGCCCACTTCGTGCACCAACGTCTACAATAACAGTTCCGTGGGTTGGTGTGCGGATTCGATCAGCGGTACCACGTATCAGTTCTATTCCACCAACGGGGGGATTGCGGCCTTTGGCGGACCGACTCCGATCGCTCTCGTATCCAACTATAAAACCGGCGCTTATACGAATTCCGGTCCGAGCAGTTTCTTTCTTTCTCCAATCGGGACTCAATCGCATTATCTCGAACACGGGGCCGGTACTGTAAGAATCACTTCTACGTACGGGGATTTGACTTCTATGGGGGGATTGACTTCTCCGGGAAACTCGTATCAACAAGCGATAGCGTTGTCTGCGATCTCGAGCACCGATTCCATCTACCCGGTTCGAGGTTTCGTAAACGGGTCGTTTTCGTATCTCACGTTTATCGCCAACGCGGGCGGAAATTCGACTCCCTATGCGTTTAAAAGTAGCGACTTGGGTGCCACTTGGACGCAGCTCAGTCAGACATCTTTAGCCTTGCCGGCGCCGGGTTATCCGTTTGATCCGGTTCCGAGTCAGACGGCCGCCCTTGGGTTTTATGCGACGACAACCGGAGGAGACAAGCTGCATAACTTTGTGAACATCGAAGGGGACGGTTTGAAACATTATATTTCCACGGATGACGGAGCGACTTGGACCTTGCAGGAAACGATCCCGCTGACTTCGGAATAAAAAGGTTCACATAAAAAAATTTTGTCTCATTCGTAAAAAAAAGCTTGTACTTTCCTCCGTACTCCTAGAACATCCTTTCAACAATTTTTAAGGATGTTTCCATGCAAGAACAGGGTGCAAAGTTTAAGAGTCAGTTAGAAAGATATATCAACTACCGCGGGATCGATATCGTCCTGCATCTTAAAGACGGTTCTCGTGTGGAATTGGATCGCAATCGTAAAATGGTCGGGGAGCAGATCGTGTATTTCCCTTCCAAAAATTTGAGCAGCGCCGTGGAACTCGCGAGCATCAGCCGCGCCGAATTCTTTGTCGCTTAACAAAATCGAATCCGTCTGAATCAACGGTTCCGATGGATTCAAAAATTCTAAATTAGAAAAACGGAAGAAAGACGCGAAGGACCTTCGCGTCCGGAAGAATCGGCGGAAGAAACCGAATCAATCTTCGAATTTAACGACCCAAACGGAATGAAGTTCCGCGACGGTTTCGTCCTGTTCGTTTAAGGATTTGGATAACAGTTTTACCACGGATCCTTTGTGTTCGGTGATTTCCGTAACGATCTTGATCTTTTCGGATTTCACTCCTTTTAGATATTTGATCTCCGCACTTGCGGTCGCCATAAACTTAAACGTTCGACCAGACGCCTTGATCCAAGCGGCAACAGCGGCTCCCGCGGAACTGTCCATCGCCGAAAACAAAACTCCTCCGTGCAGGGAACCGACCGGATTGAAAAAGGATTCGTCCGTTTCGATCTCGTATTCACTTTTACCGGGACTGGCGGAGAGAGCTTTGTAACCTACCTTTTCAGAAAATCGGTCCCTGGATCCGAAATACGCTGCAAATTCGGGAGAATCCGATTCCGGTAATTCTAAAAATAATGCGTTCATATATCGTTAAATTCCGAAGCCGAGGAATTTCTGTCAAGACTGAGCGGCCCATTGACTCGTTTTTGAGAATGAACGACTGAGCTTCCATCCCTGTGAAGAACGTTTGATTCTACGCCGATTCGGGATCGGCCGGTAGATTTCCGTTGATCCTTCCTAACGCGGTAAAAAGAAGAGGGTTTACCAAAATGGAAAGAATGGCCCCCGCGAGAATGATCGCATGCGATTCTTCCGTAAACAAATGAAGTTCCCTTCCGAGACCGGCGAAGATCGTAGTCATCAGGGGAGTTGCAGGATGCATTCCAGGATAGGAAATCATGAAAATTCGGACGGTCCATGGTTTTCCACGAGGATTGGAAGTCCTCGCGTGTCGGAATCTTTAGAAAGTCGATTGGTTTTTAAAAGCGGTGATTGGTCCGACAAATCGAAACGTTGTGCTACATTTCAAGACTTGTATGAGTTCCTACATTTCTTAAAGAAGAATCAAGATTCTTCTTTAAGAAAGATCGCGAATCAGATCTTCGATTTCTTGAACCTTGTTAAAATCCCGTTCCGTATAATTCAAATACAGATCGTATTCCGAACCGGAGATTTTCTCGCAGCGAATCACTTTGACCGGAATTTGAATTCCTCCGGAGAGACTGATCGTTCCGAGTTTCAGTTCCAAAACCGTTCCCGGCTCGACGGGAGAATCGGTTCTGTGCAGCAGACCTTTCAGAATGTTATCAGCCAATCGCAGGCTCTGATCGGCTAATTCGTTCAGGTAGACGGTGATTGTGTTTGGAATTCTGTTATAGTGCATGGCACAATAATACGAAATTCGGTTCCATTCAATCAAGCAAAATTCAAAAAATTCTTTCTCAATGGAATGTTTTTTATATTACATTTCCATTATATTTTCTTTTCGGCAAATTGCTTTGCACAAAGGCAGAATGTTCAGTAAAGAATCCGAGTTTTGATCGAAAAAGGATGTTTTTCGATTTTTTCCTTGAGTTCGTCTCCGACGGACTTGTCGATCACCATGGATAAATATCCGATTTCCGCGCTCGTTCCCAAGTGCTGAGAGCTGATATTCGCTCCGATTTCGGAAACCATGGAGTTGATGTCCTTCAAAAAGCCGGGTTGATTTTTGTGTACGTTGAGAATTCTATACTGTCCGGTAGGCAACGGAGTGATTTCCAAGTTCGGAAAGTTTACGGAGAATGTCGTTGATCCGTTGTTTACGAACTTGAGCAGTTTGCTTGCGACCTCGGAACCGATGTTTCTTTGCGCTTCTTCCGTGCTTCCTCCGATATGCGGTGTTAGGATCACGTTAGGCAGGTTTTGCATCGGTGTTAGGAACGGATCGTTGTTCGACTCGGGTTCTTCGGGGAACACGTCGATTCCCGCGCCCGCGATATGACCGGATTTGATCGCGGCGGCTAACGCTTCCAGATCGACCACCTTTCCACGGGAAAGATTGATCATATAC
This sequence comes from Leptospira yasudae, assembly GCF_003545925.1. Lineage (NCBI taxonomy): Bacteria > Pseudomonadati > Spirochaetota > Leptospiria > Leptospirales > Leptospiraceae > Leptospira > Leptospira yasudae. The sequence goes on from NZ_QHCU01000004.1 coordinate 432,187, forward strand.
GCGCCTTTTTTCGTGATTTCAATTTCCTTCTTCCCGTACAGATTCATCGTCTGCGGAGTTTCGGGAACGTGAAACGAGATGAAGTCCGAGTTTCTCAAAAGCTCCTCGTAACTGTCCGCGGGAGTTGCGTTCCCGAGAGGAAGAACGGTTTGCACATCGTAATAGATGACTTTCATTCCCATCGCTTCGGCGAGTACGGAAACCTGACTTCCTATATGGCCGTAGCCGACGATTCCCAAGGTTTTACCGCGGACCTCGAAACAGTTTTTAGAAATCTTATTCCAGATTCCGGAGTGAGTGTTTCGTATATGATCGGGAACTCTTCTCGCGAGCATGATGACTTCCGAGATGACGAGTTCCGCAACGGAACGTGTGTTGGAGTATGGCGCGTTAAAAACCGGAATTCCCTTCTTTTCGGCTCCGGCGAGATCCACCTGATTGGTCCCGATGCAGAAACAGCCGATCGTCAAAAGACGTTTCGCCTTTTCCAGAACCGGAGGGGTTACGTTCGTTTTGCTTCGAATTCCCAAAACGTGGATGTTTTCGATTTCATTCAAAAGCTCTTTTTCCGAAAAAGCCGCGGGAAGAAGACGGACGTTGAAACCGTCTTTCTTAAACATATCGTGTGCGTCCTGGTGGACGTTCTCAAGAAGGAGGACGTTGATCTTATCTTTTGGAAATGAAATCATAGGTAGTACCTAACCAGGGTTTCAAGTGTGCGCTTCCCTGAAAATTGAATTTTTCCCGCGGCGCGGCAGCGCGGATGAGGATCGGAATTTTCTTTCAAATCTCCGGTAGGCCGGAAAAATTGGGGGAAAAATCCCGGGAGATCCTTTTTGAAAATTTCAGTTTCCGCACTCATTCTTTCTTTCGCCGTAGTTTGGGGAATCGCCTGTTCGAGCGAATCCATCCGTCAAACCCCCGAACCGGCCTTGGAGCAAGTTCTCTTTCATTCCGATCCTCTCTGTCCCGGATTTCACGTTTTCTGCTCGCAAGGCGACACGAAATCCCTTACGTTTCGGGGAGTGTATAAGAATCCGAACGGCGAAAAGACGGTTTACCTGGATTATTTCTTGAGTTCCTTCGAGGTAAGTTTTCCGATCGGGGTTTCCCTGAAACTCGACGGAACCTGGTTCAACTTGAGAAAGGTGGGAACCGATTATTCCGATTCCATGAGAATTTCTTCCTTGGTTCCCGCCGACGTCTCCGAGAAGATTCTCGCCGCAAAAGAAATCACGTTCAGCTTTTCGTCCCGGGAAAAAACCACGAACCAGCTTTTGAGCAAGGGGGAAATCGCAAGGCTCCAATCGCTTTTGAAGTCGCTTCGGGAGAAGCTGGACGCGCAAGCAAAATTGAATATTCTAAATCTTTAATTCAGGATTCTTTTTTTCGCAGTTGCGAGGATCTTTCCGTAAAACCTGGCCCACCCTAACTTTGGGTGGGGGTGGCGGTGGAATGGTTTTTATACTAAAGAATCCTACTTTTTGCAAGTAAAAAGTAGGATTCTTGTCGGAACATTTGAACAATTCGCAGCCGATTCTTTTGATTCGAAATCCTTCTCGACTTCAATTCTCGAATACGGTTATAAAGATTCGCAAAAAAAGCCAAGTAAACGTTCCTATTCTCTCGCCAACTTCTTTACGCTGTCGAGCGTAGGGGAAAGCCAGTCTTCGAGAAGCGGGTCTTGTCCGATCGCTTCTTTTTTAAACATTAAGTCCTTGTTCGACATCGCTATTTCGGAGACTTCGTTGATCTTTCTCGCGGTTTCGATCGCTTTCCAGTAATGTTTCAGAGCCTCTGCGGTGTTTCCCTGTTTTTCATAAACCGCTCCGATGTTGTTGTAAGCGGCGACTAACGTCTGGTAGACTTCTTGGTGATACGGATCATCCGGTTTCGGAAGGCCCATATTCAACAATTTTTCTTCCATGTCGTCTTGAACCTTGAGATAATTTCCGAGGCTCGCTTTGTATTGACCGGTGTAATAAAACGCGTTCGCTTTTCCCATGAGAAGGGTGGAATGGTTGTATTCGTCCTCGTCTTCGAAACCGGACCATTCGTTGAGCGAAGCGGCAAAATCTCCGCTCATATAATCCACCCAACCTTTGAAGTAACGAAGTTCTCTTTGAATTCCGGCAGGGAGCGGAGTTCTCCATCTGCGGATGAGAGTGAATTCGTTTTCGTCGGTTTGAACCGCTTCCGCTTTGGAAAAACCGTCCAAAGAATTTTTAAGTTCCATGGATCTCGTTTTTGCGATCGCGTCCATCGCGGCTCTCGCGCGGAACGGATAGATCTTGCGGCCCGGAAATTCGGTGATCTTATCTTTTTCGTGAATTCCGGCCGCGGACAAGTATTGGATTCTCGCCTTGTCGAAATAAATACGTCCGACGTTTCCTTGAATCAACGTTTCGTCTTCTTCTCTCGCGCCGTAACTTTGTTTGTAATTCTCGAATCGTTTGAGGGATTCGTTTAACAGTTTGTCGGCTTCGCCGAAGTTCGCGAGACGGATCGCGTTTTCCGCGAGTTCCGTGGAAGCGAGATAATGCGCTGGATCGAGCGTCGCGGCCTTTTCGAAAAATCTTCTGGCTTGAATCGATTCCTTGATCGAAGCGAAGTATCTTCCTCTTTGATAATAACCTTCCGCGTATTCCGAGCCGTCGATTTCGACTCCCGTGACGGGATCTTCTTCCGTTTTATGATAGATCAGATCCAAAATCTCGAGGGCGTTGTCGTTGACTTCCATTCCCGAAACCTGATCCATCGGATTGATATTATAACGAATCCGTAATTCTTTTTTGTTCAGATCGGTGTAGAAGGACGCGAGTTTGGAAAGGACGTGCAGAGAAAGTTTTTTCTCTATGTCCAAGTTGTTCTTGATCTGTCTGTGATGATTGATGACGAACTGAGGATTTCCGTCTTCTTTCCACATTTCGATATACGTGGAGAGGAGGCCGCCTTGGCCGACGGGACTGGAAGGATCGATTTCCACGATCTTGTTGTAAAAGGACGCGGCCTTACCGAATTCTCTCCGGTTGTAATAGATTTTTGCGATTCCTGCGGTGGATTCCTCGTCATACGGTTCGTTTCCGTCCGTATACACCTGTTTGAAAAAGTTGATCGCGAGTTGATCGTTCTTATACTTTCCGCCTCCGAGAGAAGTTTCGGTGAAGGAAGGCATAATGGAAGAATGGAATCTTCCCAAATTCTTATACGTAGGATTGTCGTGCGTTTGTTTTTCCAGACGCATCACGATGTAGGCTCCGGCCTTCATGATCTTTCTTTGAATTCCGTCTTGAGCGACGAGAACCATGCGGTTTTCGTTTCCGATTTTCCCGGCGATCGGAAGTTTTCCGTTATCCCAAATCTGACCTTTGGCAAGTGTTATGATGGGGACTTTCTCGCGTTTGTCCCAAGCGTTGGAAGAAGGTTCTTCGCCGCCCGCGCCGAAATCGGGGCTGACCTTACCGAATAATTTTTCAAAGGCGCGGTCGTATTCTTCGACCCGCGTATATTCCACGCCGTAGAGGTTCAAATACTTGAGGTGGTTCGGGAGAATGTTTTCTCCTCTCGCAAAGGATTCTTCCGCTTCAAAGAATTTCTTTTTGCGGGACTCGCTGTTTTTCGGATACGCTCCGGCTTCGCGGATCAAGGTCAGACCTTGTTCGTAATACTGAGCCGCCTGATTCGGGATGATGAAATTTCTGTAAAATAACGTTCCGCCGACCACGAGAAAAATACCGGCGGCGATCCCGATGATCGTTCTGCGGATCGCCTTTCTTTGTCTTTGTAATCCTTCTTTTGTGTAGAGAGGATCGGTGGAGATGATCGGAACCCCGTCTTTGGAGAAACCGCTCATTCTCTGAGAAACGGAAATCGTTTCTCCCAAAACTCCCGAAAGGAAATCCGCGATTTCCTCCGGAGAACTTTCTATTTTAATAAGTTCTAATAGACCTTTTTGATCTCTCGGCGTAAGTCGATCTTGAACGATCGCGTCGATGACCGCGCGGCGCAGAGTGGGCGGGTAACGGAGAATTTCCTTTTGAATGATCGCGAGTTCTTCGTCTTTGAGGCCCTTGTCGATGTCCTGTTTTTCATCGCTGGCAAGGCCTTGTAAGTCCGCTTCGAGACCGAAGGAACTTCCAGAATCGAAATCGTCGCCGCCTACATCGCTGTCCAAGTCGGGACTAAAGGATTCAAAGGAAGAATCTCCTCCGGCCGGGATGTCGGATAACGTGTCTTCTTCGGTGGAAGGAACGAAATCCGCGAACGGATCTTCCGAAACCGTAGCGGAAGAAGCAAGATCCGAAAACGGATCTTGTCCCGCAGGCGCACCCATATCGCCGAAGTCGGCAAACGGGTCCGATTCTCCCGGAGAAGGACCGGAGTCCGCAGGGGAACTGAAAAAATCATCGTCTCCGCCGCCGGATGGGGTTGGGGAAGAAGACATGAAGTCGTCGAAAGAATCTCCGCCACCGGACGGTTCCGAACCGGAAAGTCCGAAGTCGCCCTCACCGCCGCCTTGCGTTTCAAGGCCGCCCATTCCTGCGAACGGATCGGAATCCCCGCCGCTCGGTTCCGGTGTGGAAGTAAAGGAGTCCATATCTCCGAACGGGTCCGCGTCGGAACTGGAAGGAGTTGAACCGAAGTCGTCGTCCATTGGAGTCGAACCGAAATCGGAACCGCCGAACGGATCGGATTCTCCCGAAGTCGTATCTCCCATTCCCGCGAACGGATCGTCGGAGGAAGGAGTTCCTCCGGTCATTTCATCTAAGCCCGCAAACGGATCTCCCGCGTCGGCGGAAGGAGCGGGGCTTTCGTCTCCGAAAGAAAAATCATCGGAAGGAGTGGAACTGGGTTCTTCCGGAAGTCCGAAATCACCGAACGCGTCGGAATCTTCCGAAGCGGTAGAAGCGGGTTCCGCGTCCATTCCGAAGTCGGCAAACGGATCGCCCGCGTCCGCGGAAGGTGCAGGTGATTCTTCCTCAAAGGAAAAATCATCGGCGGGAGCCGCAGCTTTCGGCTCCGCTAAGAGTTCGTCTAAATCGATATCGTCGTCTTCGAATACTTTTGCAGGAGGCTTTTGCGGTCTTTGCGGTTCTTCAAAATCCTCGTCCGATTCTTCGTCTCCCGCTTCCGCGGTAGGAGTAGTCGGTTCTTCGGTTTCTTCTTCCTCGTCGAGGGAAGGCATTTGCGATCCGTATCCCATCTTCTGACGGAAAACGGAAAGCATCGGATTGAGTTCTTCCGAAATATCCGGGTTTTTGGAAAGAGGCTGGAGAATAGAACGAACTTGTTCTAATTCCGCTTCGCTCAATGGGGTAGAATTCGCCTCTGCCATGATATCCTGATAAATTATATCGGAATGCTTCTCGATTCTCCAAGGAAAAAACTCTTCCTGAATCCCCTCAAAAACGTCCCGAATCGAAAAAAAGTTTTATGTCCTATAACACGGTCGGTTCGGTTTCTTTGGAAGTGATTTTCCGGATTTGCCTTATGCTTTTTCGAAAACTGATCGAACTTTTATTCAGAATGAAATCGATCCCTACTACAAAAGTTTTACTCGCACTTCTATTGACCATCACCGTTGCCATCGGAGCGGACGACGCAGGAAATTGGATCGGTTCCTTTTCGTCCGAAGACTACGAGGACTTCTTGGAGCCGGTGGAAAAAGAAAAGATCTACTACTATTGGCAAATGGAGAAGTTGAAACGGGCCGTGGCTCCGCGTTATATCCGTTACATCGATTCATCCTTGTCTTTGGAAACGGGAAAACTACTGAACCGCGGAATTCTTTTCACCTTTGAAGGAATCGAAAACGAAGACGTTTCCGTCTGCGGAAATTTTTCGCTTTGGAGATGTATTCCGCTGAAGAAGAACGACCACGGAGTTTTTTACACCGTCTACAATCCCGAAAGCAGGGACACGATCCGCGAAGAATTGAAAATTTTAGAATACAAGTTCCGAGTCGACGGTCTGTTTACGCACGACCCGTCTAACTCGGATTCGGTGGAAGACGGGGACGGTTCCTTGGTTTCCCGACTCGTTGCGATTCCGTCCGGTCCGGACAAACACGTGACCACGAGGATCTTGGAAGATTCTCCCTTTGAAGAATTGGAATATAGAACCGTAGAGTTTCGAATTTATGCGCCGGACGCGGAGATGATTACGCTGGTAGGGGACTTCAATCACTGGGACCCCGAAGAGGACGTTCTTAAAAAAGAAAAGGACGTGTTCACTCTCATCAAGAAGATGAAACCGGGAACCTATCTCTACAACTTCGTTCGAGACGGAAAGATCATCTTGGACACGTTCAATCAAAACACCAGACTTCGGGAAGATACGGGAGAAATTTCTTCGTATCTTACGGTTCCCGAACGTTCGTACGCTTTGGAAGCGAAATAAGAGAATCTTTTTTTCATTGACCGGGGCTTTTCCCGGGCTTTTTTCTACACATCATGGAAAAAGTCCGCTTGGGAGTGTATGCGTTCGGGATCATCGTAGTCGGGATTCTCGTATTCACTCTCTCTAAAAGCTGGTTCATATTGGATCGCGGGGTCGAGTTGGTCGAACCCGGTTCCTCGAAAGAAGAACCTTTGACGCCCGCGGACCGAAGCGGAGATCTGCTCAATCATTCCGTCGTTCTTTGGGAACGTTTCCTTTTTTATCCGTTCGAACTTTCCAGAGAAACCGTGGCCGGTCCGAGAAAGACTTTGAACCACGCGAGAAATCTCACCGTAATCGATCTTGAATCGGGGAATCCCCGCAAACTCTTCAACCGCAACGTCTATATCTGGGATTACTTCACCGGAACGGATCGAGAAAAAGAGGCCGGGATCGGCGAAACGACGGAGGAATCCGAAACGGATTCGGTGCTCGCATACGGAATTTCCACAGGCAAAAATTTGATTCTGATCGGTATGACCGAGGATACGAACAAGGACGGATTTTTAAATCAAAGAGACCGCAAACAGGTTTTCGTTTACAATCCGATCTCGGCCAGTTTGGTCGGGGTACTTCCGAGAAAGTATTCCTTGGAAAAAATTCTTCCTTCCTCCGGCAAGGAACGATTGGTGATGATCGTTTCCCTCGAAGAGGAAAAAGAGGAACCGAAAAAGAAAAAACAGTCCGCTGCTCCGAAGCTCCCGGAAATTACATTCTATATTTATGATATTCGAAACGGAAGAGGAATGTTGGTCGATCGGCCTTGAGCCGGATCGCATAAAGTTTTGAAGATCGTATCTACGTTAGACGCTTTGCGGCGACGTGATTGTGCAAGCGCGGTCGATATATCGTTTTGAGAAAATCCAGATCCGATAAAAAAGGGAACCCGAAAGGATTCCCTTTTTTGTTGATTAGAATCTTCTAAAATTCTTATTCTTCTCTGGATTCCAGCCAACGTTCCGCTTCGAGCGCGGCCATACAACCCGAGCCTGCGGCGGTGATCGCTTGACGATACACTTTATCCTGAACATCTCCGGCCGCAAACACGCCTTCAACGCTGGTTTGAGTCGTTCCGGGAACGGTTTTGATATAACCGGTCTCGTCCAGATCCAAAATTCCTTCAAAGATATCCGTGTTCGGTTTGTGACCGATCGCATAAAAAAGACCGCCCACGGCGAGTTCTTTCTTTTGACCGTTGACCGTGTCTTGCAGAGTGAGCATGGTTAAATTCTTTCCGTCTCCTTTCGCTTCCTGCACTTGCGAGTTCCAGATGATTTCGATCTTAGGATGCGTGGTCGCGCGTTTCTGCATGATCTTGGAAGCTCGTAAAGAATCTCTTCTATGAACGAGATAAACTTTGGAAGCAAACTTCGTCAGGTGGGACGCTTCTTCCACCGCTGAGTCGCCGCCGCCGACCACGGCGAGTTCTTTGTTTCGATAAATCGGGAGTGCGCCGTCGCAGACGGCGCACGCGGAAATACCCCGTTGCCAGTACGTATCTTCTCCGCTTACATGCATCCGCTTCGCAGTGGCTCCGGTCGCGATGATGACGGCCTCGGCTTCGATGAGTTCGTCGTCGGACCAAAGTTTAAACGGACGGGAAGAAAAATCCACCTTGGTGATGGTCTGGGTGTGAATCGTAGTTCCGTATTTGATGGATTGTTCGCGGAAGAGTTGGGTCAATTGTGTACCGTCGATTCCGGCGGGAAAGCCGGGAAAGTTTTCGACCTCGGTGGTGGTGGTAAGTTGTCCGCCCGCGGCGATTCCACCGGCCATAAAGCCCTCGTACATAACAGGGTTCAAATTTGCACGTGCGGCATAAATCGCCGCGGTATGTCCGGCGGGTCCGGAACCGATAATGACTATTTTGTGGGCCATTGTATCCTCGAATTAGAATGATTCTAAACTTGATTTATTTTTAGACTCAACCGTTGTAAAGACGATCCTTTTTTTGAGAAAGAATTTTAAAAGTTTTTATAAAAAGACTGTTTTGATTCCGAGCAAATCGGGGTTCATTGGGCGCCTCCTTTCGATCGAAGATCGAAAGGACCGAGCTTTTCGCGACTTCGCTTCGCTGCGGTCACGCAGTGACCGCGTTCCGCGTCGCTCCAATCTCTGGCGCGCGTTCACCGGACCCCTTGGTAAAACCGGAGAATTCGCTTGCCACACGAGCCTTCTATTCCAACCTTTCCTGTATCCATGAAAGGATTCTTCATCCGGGCAGGGCAAGTCCTTGCGTTCTTCGTCCTTGTATTCTTAGGAACGGAAATACTTCTCAATCTTCTCAAAGCGCCTTCTTTGCAGTTTTACAGAGATCAGAAGATTCTCCATCGATACAATCCCATCTATTACGTCGATTTAGCTCCCAATCAGGACATTTATATCCGTCATTTTGCCGGAAAGTGGGAAGGAAGATTCAGAACCAATTCCTTAGGAATGCGCGGATTGGAAGAAGCAGATCCCGAAAAACCGAAGCTCGCTTGTTTGGGAGACAGTCTCGTGATGGGATTCGGAGTTTCGGATGAGGACACGTTCTGTCATCAACTCAACGGAATCGAGTTGAAGGGGGGACGCAGACAGGCTCTGAATCTCGCCGTAGACGCCTACGGTTCGTTAGGTGCCGTTCGCAGGCTGAAAGACATGGCTCCTAAACTGAAGAATCTCAAAGAGGTTTTGTTTTTCGTTTCGGGCAACGACTTTACGATCCCCGACGAACTACGAGCCAAGGGAATGCTTTCGGACGACGAGGTGGATGAGATCCGGGATAAGGACCCTTCATTCAATCGGAACTTTCAGATTCAGTTCGAGTTGTCTCGGGCATCGTACACGCTGCAAGCTTTGAAATTGGCGTTCGAGCAGTTGAAGGTTCAATACGCGTTTACCAAATTTCGATTGCAGTCCGAATGGAATTCGACAGGGCTTTCGGCGAGTTCGAGCGCGGAACAAACTCCCGCAAAGTATATGAAGGATTCATTTTTTAGAACTCCCGAAACGAAGTGCGATCCGAATACGAAGACTACATTCGAAAAAACGAATGTATCTCCGACATCGACGTCCGGTGCGGTTTTGAATCCAATTCCGGACAACATGTCCCGGGAAGAATATAAAAAACAATATTGTCCCGAACCGATTCCCGATTATTTTACCTGCGTGGACAAAGAGCCGAACCTTGCTTCTCTCGAACCGCTCCCCCAGATTACGCAAAAAGCGTATAACGAAATGGTGGAATATTCCCGAGCGAACGGAATCCGTTTGATCGTCGTTTTAATGCCGATCCAAGTGGAAGAAATTTTTTGTAGAAACCGAGGACTCTATCATCCTCTCGAAAATTATGCGCTTCGCGCAGCCGCTTATTTTGAAAAGAAGGGCGTTCCCGTTTTAAAACTCAGAAAACAAACCGAGGAAATGTGCGGGGAAGTGATCGATTCTCCCCAAGGAAAAAAATTCTCGGGGATTCGAGACTACTTTATTCCGGAAGACGGGCACTTGACGGTTCCCGGAAACCGTTGGGCGAAACGTTCGGTGGAAAAACAGCTCAAGGAATTGGAAAAGAATGCTCTTTAATTCGGTTCAGTATCTTATCTTTGCGCCCGTAGTCATTCTCGTTTATTTTTGGATTCCTGCAAGATTTCAGAGATTGTGGCTTCTTCTGGCGAGTTTGTATTTTTATGCCATATTCAAAATTCCTTTTATTCTTCTTTTGATTTATTCGATCGTATTGACCTATTATGCGGTCAAGGGAATGGAAGCGGCACATTCCAAATTTCTTAAGTTGCTCTGTCTGAACGCGGCGGTCTGGGGAAATTTACTTCTTCTTTACGTATTCAAATACATGGACTTTTCGATCCATGCGTGGAATATCTTTACGAATTCGCAACCTTGCGATCCTTTTTACGTTTCTTTGACCGGCGCATTGTTACCGATGGGGATTTCCTTTTTCACATTGCAGGCGATTTCTTACGCGGTGGACGTGTATCGCGGAACGGTTCCGCAGGCGAAGAGTTTGTTTCAGTTCGGATTATTTTTGTCCTTCTTTCCTCAGTTGGTTGCGGGGCCGATTATCCGTGCGCAGGATATGCTCCATCAGTTTCTGGAGAATTACACTTACAGAAAGGAAAATCTTCTTCCCGGAATTCGTCAGCTTGCATGGGGTCTTTTTAAAAAGACATTCGTGGCCGATCCGATATCGATGACGGTCGATCCGGTGTTCGCAAATCCGGGGGCGTACGATTCTTGGTCTTTGCTTGTGACTTCCTTTTTGTTTTCGTTTCAGATTTATTGCGACTTTTCCGGATATTCGGACGTTGCGATCGGAACCGGAAGAATCATGGGATATTCGATTCCCGAAAACTTTGTGCGTCCGTTTTTATCCCAGACCGTAACCGAGTTCTGGAGAAGATGGCATATCTCCTTCTCCTCTTGGCTTCGGGATTACATTTATATTTCTCTCGGTGGAAATCGAGTGAGCATCCCCCGCGCTTACTTCAACGTATTTTTTACGACGTTTATCAGCGGACTCTGGCACGGAGCCGATTGGAACTTTATCATTTGGGGAGCGTGTCACGCTTCCGTGATGGTGTTCGAACGGTTTATCTTTTCTTTTTCGATCTTGAAACGAGGTTGGGACAAGATTCCGGAATGGATCAAATACGTTTATCCGTTTTTCGTATTTTCGTTTTCGATGTTTTTCTTTCGCGCAAAACCTTCTCTTGAACACGGATATGAAACGAGTTTGGACTTGGCGTTTGCGATTGTTAAGCGAAGTTTCTCGTTTGAAAGCGGCCAAAGTCTCTCTGTTCCGTTTTCCGTTCTGTTTGCAGTGATCGTGTTGTTCGGCGCCGATTTTTTACAAGAGAAGAAATCGAATTGGATGGAACGTCTCCAAAACAAGCCTTGGGTGGTCTATCCTCTTGCGGGTATGATGATTCTGGTGGGATTTATTTTATACAGCGTAACCGTTAGTCAGCCGTTCTTGTATTTTCAGTTTTGAAAGTGGGAACGTTTTCTTTGGACGCTGTTTGTCGTTGGATCGATCGACCGTTCGATTAGGAATCGAACCAGTCTCTGTAATCTAAAACGTAAAATGAGTTTTCGGGAACGCACTGAAGTGTTCTCGTAATTCTGTTGTTTAATAGGTCGAGGTGGAGGATATAACTGTAATTCCTGTGGAATGTAGGACCTCCTTCATTCATCGTATTCACGATAGAATATCCGACTCCGGCCCGATCCAATTCCAAAAGAAAATTAAAAAGAAAACAGCGGGAAACTCCGTGGGCTTGCGCAAGAGTTCCGAACAATGCCCAACTTCCCGTACTCAGTCGGACATTGATCCGTTTCATTTTTTTCGGACCGGGACTATTTTGATACACTGTCTTCCCCGCTTTATGACCCAATCGAGGAATTGCCGTTAGATATTTCGAATATCTTTCTAAAAGCTCGGGGATTCTCCTGGCGAGTTGCCTCCGTTCTGACTCTGAATAAAGAGATAAGGTCGCCTCCGGAACAATCAGAGTTACTACGTTTGTGGTAATTTCCTGAAGAACGCCATCGAGTTTATAATCTGAATGGAGAAGCAGCACGCCCATATCGGAGGCGGTTCCACGAGGTTACAATCCGGTTATCCGATAACACACATTTTCAAAGAAAATAAAGAATCAATACCGCAAGAAATAGGGAAGGAGCTTTTTCGTATCAAGTCTCGGTAAATCTACCGACCAACTCCCACCGGAATAGGAACTGAAATTCTATCCAAGATTCGCTTAGAAATCAAGCGAGCGGAAGTCGGATTCGGATGTCCATCATTCTGCAGATAAAAATCCGTTCGATTCTTCTCGTATTCACTCAGAAAATCCAGTCTCGTATCCAAAACGGGAATTCCTTTCTGCTGGGCAATCATGGCCACCAAATCCAACAAAGGCGTTGATGGAAGAGGAGTCAAACCATGCGTTCCATTCGGATACAAAACGACCGTCAATGGAATTTTTAATTCTTTGCAAACGTCGAAAAACCGTTTCATCTCTTTGAACGATGGATGATCGTGCGGATGATTGGAAAGAGTTTCGGGAATGATTTCGGGACCGTTCTCGCGGAGCTTCTCTAAGCGTCGCATCTCGCTTCGAATCTTAGAATAGTTGTAAAGAGCGCTGTATCTGGATAAAAAAACGGAACCTCGAAAGAGCCATCTTCCATAAACGGAATTCCTTAAATAGAATTCTCTATGAACGTCCTGCAAATCCGAAGGATGATAGATCCAAAAAACCGCTTTCGGTAAAATACAATTCTTCCGTTGATTGTCTTTGCAAATCAGAGCGCGTTCCATTCTTCTTTGAATGCCGCCTGTGCCGAGAGAATCCACGCCCAAGTTTCGAACCTGAATTCCCGATGATCGCAACGCTTCCTGCATTTTCCATGCGATCGTATCTTCGTCATTCTGACCGAAACCGTATGCGATGGAATCTCCCATCAACCAGACTTCTGGTTTACTACCGGGGAGAACCGGTTCCTCCGAAACGATTCTTTCCGCGCGTTCATCGACGCGCACTCGAAACGTAAAACCCGCGGGATGAGGAAGAATCGTATCCGAGTTCGGACAAAGCATAATTTCGGGAATTTCCCGTTCTTCGATACAATGAACTTGTTTGTCCCGGAGTTTATAGATCAATCCTGCGGGCGGAAAAATTCTCAAGAGAATTTCACCTAACACCGCCAAGGCGATCAAAACAAGAAAAGAACGGAAAAGAATCTTACGGGTAAAAAACGATTTCATGAAGCAGGCTGAGCGTACAGAGAAAGTTCGCATTTTAAAAACATACGTCGAGCCGGAGGAAGAAGGGCAGGAATCTCGCTCGTTTTGAAACGGTTGAATTCGGAATTGTTTTTCTTTTTTTCCAAAAGGCAATCCTTCAGAAAAACCGCATAACTTTCCATTTCCTTCTCCTTTCCTTTGGAGAATTTTTCCAAAATTCGTTTGGTCTTGTCCTTGTCTTTTTCTTGTAAATGAATTTCAAGAAGATAGAGTAAAAGTGCGGGGTCGCCGGGAACGGAAGTTTCGGCTCGTTCGAGATAAAACGCCGCAGAGTTCAGCGCAAGTCCGCTGTCCGCGAGAATCATTCCGAGGGTTCGATTCGCTTCCAGATGCGTGGGATTTTTTTTCAGAATCAGTTCATAAAGACGCATCGCTTCCGCGGTATTTCCTCTGGAAAGCGAATCGCGAGCGTCCCAGATCATTTCCTCGTTGGAGGAACAGAAAAGACAAAAGAACAGAAAAAATGAGAAGGAAACGTATCGGATATTTAGTCTCATAAATACAGAAGTTTTTGCTCTCACCATTCGAAAAAATCCAAGTTAAACAGGGATTTGTCCGGGGTTTCGTTTAGAATTTTCCCATAAAGCCTTAAGGCAACATAAAAAAGTTTAAATCTCCTGAGAGGAAACGTCCGAAGGATTTAGTACTTGTTAAACATTTCAGACGGGACTAAAAACAGTGACATCTTCACATAACAACCTACTTCAAAATTTCCAGGAATATCTCTCCGTAGAAAAGGGATTAAGCGACAACTCGATTTACTCCTACGGTTACGATTTGAACAAGTTTAAGAACTTTCTGGAAAAGGAACACATCGATTTCCTTGAAGTCCAGGCGAACGATATCATGCGTTTTTTGAACGAGGAGAAGGATCGAAAGATCAGCTCCAAAACCATCGCGAGGGAAGTCGTCGCGATCCGACAGTTTTACAAGTTTCTAAAGGACGAGAAAAAGCTCGATACCAACCCGACTGAAAAGATAGAAACTCCCGAGGTCATGCGGAGCATTCCCGATTATCTGACTCAGGAAGAAATCGAAGAATTGTTTGCAAGCATTCGCGAAGACAACCTCTACGAACTCAGAGACAAGTGCATCTTCGAATTGTTATATTCCTCCGGTTTGAGAATTTCGGAAGCCTGCAATCTCAGATTGAGCGACATGGATCTGGAAGGAATGACTCTCACCGTCGAGGGAAAGGGCGGTCGCCAAAGACTCGTTCCGTTCGGCGAAAAATCCTTGGACATTCTCAATCGTTATTTGAAACAAAGCAGACCTTTTATTCTCAAAGCGAGAAACTGCGAATACCTTTTCGTTTCCAAAAAAGGATCGTATATCAATCGCAAATCCGTGTGGAGACTTTTGAATCATTACATCAAACGGACTTCCATCTCGAAAAAAGTGACTCCTCACACGCTCCGTCACTCTTTTGCGACTCACTTGCTGGAGAATCACGCGGATCTCAAATCGGTTCAGGAACTTTTGGGTCACATCGATATTTCCACCACGCAGATCTATACGCACATGGCGAATAAGACTCTCAAGGAAGTTCATAAGAAGTTTCATCCGAGAGGATAAACTAATTTTCTGAAATCTCCGCCGCCGCAAGCGGCGGCTGTACTAAAGAATTTCCAAAACGAATCGAACAGCGAAATGGATTCCGGTAAAAAGAAAGATTTCGAAAATCTGTTTCGATTGCAGATTCCTTCGCATCCCCGTTACTTGTCGATTATTCGAAGCCTCGTTTATAACTTAGCGTTCGAGAACGGATTTACCACGAGCGATTCGGCCGACCTCAAACTCGCAGTCGGAGAATGCCTCCAAAACGTCATCAAACATTCCTACGGCGGGAAACGGAATTTACCGATTTTTCTCGAAATCAATCTCTACGACAACCGGATGGAAATTCGAATTCGCGACTTCGGAAGTCAGAAAAATCTTTCCGAAATCAGAGGATATGAGCCTAATGATTACCGGGAGGAAGGAATCGGTCTGTATCTCGTGAAAAAACTCACGGATCATTTTTATCTCGACCAATCCCTGCCGGAAGGGAACCGACTGATTCTCACAAAACTGAAATGAATCCGTTTCGAAAAAGTATATTCGTTTTTGTTATATTAGTGATTTCGATTGTTTCTACACCGAACTGCAGAAAAGGACCGTCCATTTCCAGAGAAGAAGTTCAGAAGCTGAGTAAGGATTATTTTACGCGGCTTTGCACGAAAACCGCCGAATGTGCGAGTCGTTATCTCGAAACTCTTCCCGCTTCCGAAAAAACTTCCGAGAACGCGGCGTATTCCGTGGATCAATGTATGGAAGAACAAAAGGATCAGAACATTCTTCCCGACGAATATGAAAAGGTCACGGACGCGCAGATCGCCAAAGTCAAAGTCTGTATGGAGGATCTTCTGAAAGTTCCTTGTGAGGAAATGGAAGGAGGGGGAATCCCTTCCTGCCAAGAGTTGTTTCAGTCCTCCAAAGACGAATAGGCGAACGAGTATCTTTCGATTTTCGGATCACGCTTTCGTTCGGTTCATTCAAAGAATTTCAAATCCAATGACGGTCCTCCGGTCCGATATAGATCGCATCGGGTCTCAAGATTCTTTCCTTTTTTTGTTCCAGGCAATGCGCCATCCATCCTGCTGCACGTCCGATCGCAAATACGGGAGTGAATAACTCCGTGGGTAATCCGAGCCCATGAAGTAAAAGGGCCGTATAAAATTCCACGTTCGTATGGAGAACCCGATCCGGTTTGAATTCTTTTAATAAGCGAAGCGCCGTTTCTTCCACGAACAGGGAGAGGTCGTACAATTCCTTCAGTTCCGGAAGTTCGTATAAATCTTTTGCGGCTCTTGCAAGAACGTCCGCTCTCGGATCCCGAACCTTGTAGATTCGATGACCGAACCCCATCAACCGTTCGCCTCGAATCAATTTATTTCTAAGATAATCCTCCGCGTTTTCTTTTTTACCGATTTCGAAAACCATGTCGAGCGCAGGACCCGGAGCTCCTCCGTGCAACGGACCTTTGAGCGCGCCTACTGCTCCAGTCGCCGCGGAAATCAAATCGGATTGTGTGGAAGCGATGACCCGCGCGGTAAAGGTAGAGGCGTTTAATCCGTGATCGGCGACCGTGTTCCAATATGCGTTTAAAGCCGCTTCCTTTTTCGGATCGGGATCGATTCCGAGCATATTCAGGAAATTTGACGCGTGCGTAAGATTGTAATCGGGGAGGATCGGAACGAGCCCCTTTTTCAATCGATACACCCAGGCAACGATCAGAGGAAAACTTGCAACCACCGTCATACCTTCCTCTTCGGGAGAAGAAAATTTATTTCCAAGCGAGAGCGCCGCCGCGCCGATCCGCAGACATTCGATGATGGAAGCTTTTTCCGCAACGGCTGCTTCGAGAATCGTTCGATGTGTTTTTGAAAATCGGCGCGCGGCGATCAGATCTCTCGTGATTTGTCTTCTTTGTCGGCGATCGGGAAGTTTGTCTTCGAGAAGCAGATAAAACGTTTCCTCGAAACTCGCTTTATTTGCGAATTCTTCGATCGGATAACCGGCGACGGTAAGTTTGCCGTTGATTCCGTCCACTTTTGAAATTCTCGTTTTAACCGCGGGAATTCCTTCCAGACCGGGGCTGTATTTTCTTTCTTCAATCGGATTGATTGTCGTGTTCATATTGATTTCCTTGTTCGGTTTTAGTTTACAAGATTGACAGAAATGAATCAATATTGATTTCATAGTCAATGTATGAAGAATTCTTCTAAAAAACCGTTTTTGTCCGCGCTCGAAGCCGCTCAGGAACTCGGGGTGGAAGTGGAGACGATCTACGCCTACGTAAGCAGAGGAATTCTTCATTCCGAACCAGGAGGTTCCAAGGACCGAAGTAAACGTTATCGACGCGAGGAAGTGGAACGACTTCTTCTGCAAAGAGAGGAAAAACTTCATCCGGGAAAAACGGCGCGTGCTGCGCTGACGTTCGGCCAGCCCGTTCTGGAATCAGCAATCACTCTGATTCAAGACGAAAAACTTTATTATCGCGGAAAGAATATTCTGGATCTCGCGGAATCCTACACGTTCGAGCAAGTTTGTAATCTTCTCTGGGACACGGCTTCGTCCGCTTTCGATTCCCCTTGGCCCTTGTTGGGGGATGCCTGCAAAAAATCTCTTCCTCATCTTTCCGATCGTCCCTTGATCGATCTTTGCAGGATTCTCCTCGGAATCGCGGAATACGATGATACGGGGGCGCTTCTAAAAACTCCGGAAGCTTTGCAGAGAACGGCTTCTCGAATCGTTCGACTTCTGTGTTTATTCGCGTCTCGCACAATCCAAGGGAGAATGTCGATCGCTGAAACTTTATGGTCGTCTTGGAAAAATTCCGAAGCGTCTAATTCTGTCCGTTCCAAATCACATTCGAAAACTGTAATGGATGGGAAAAGAAGTTCGAACTTTACGAGCGAGGATAAAAAAGCCGTCCGATTGATCGAAGCGTCTCTTATTCTATCGGCGGATCACGAACTCAACGTTTCTTCGTTCACGGCGCGCTGCGTGGCGTCCAGCGACGCGAGCTTGTATCAAGCGGTGATCGCCGGACTGGCCGCGCTTTCGGGAATAAAGCACGGTTTGTTAACCGAAAAAACGATCGAGCTGCTCGAGAGCGCGAGCGTTCGTAAAATGGACGCAAAGGAAATTCTCACCGAACGTTTGCGAAGAGGGGAAACGATTCCAGGGTTCGGCCATCCGTTTTACAAAAACGGAGATCCGAGAGGAAAAAAACTGATGGAACTCTGCGAACGCTTCTTTCCTAAGAGCAAGGAATTTCTTTCCGCAAAACGTATCATCGACCGGGCAACCGAACTGTTAGGAGATTATCCCACGATCGACGCGGGTTTGGCCGTGGTATGCAGAACGTTAAAACTTCCGAAGGGGGCGGGACTTGCGTTATTCGCCATCGGGAGATCGGCGGGTTGGATGGCGCATTCTATGGAACAATACCAAACGGGACAATTGATTCGGCCTCGGGCGCGTTATAACGGAGTCGCGCCCGAGACGACTTCGTATTAAAAAATCAGCTTTCTTCCTGCAGGATTCCGAGACGTTTCGGTCGTACTTTCGTGATCTGAGGATTACCGTCGTTTCCTAAAAATACGAAGGAAGGTCCGGGGATTTCCTTGAGACGGACTTTGAAATTCTTCCCTTTGCCCGGATAGATGTCCACTCCGGGAAAGATCTCCTGCTCCACTTCCACATACGAATCCTTGTCCGGCTCGAAACCCATAATCATGGTTTGTTCCTGACCCAACAAGTTGTTTAGAATTCCTGAATATTTCTGTTTGATCGCTCCGAGCTTGGGAAGACTTTCCTTTTCTTCGGGAGTGAGTTGTCTTCTTTGCGAATCTTCGTGAAGTTTGACGAGACTCAATTCTACCTTCTTTAGAATTTCCTGATTCTTTTGAACTTCGGAACGGAGCTTTTCCAGGTCTTCCAGAAGTTCGGGGCGAATTCCCACGGACACGGAGGTTTTGGTTTCGGCGACGGCGCCTAACTTCGTGCAGACGACCGATTTACCCGCGACACAGGTTCCGCCGATCAATTCTCCCCGCCCGCCGCGGATCACGACGGATTCTCCCGCCACGAGTTCGGAATGCATGGAAGCTTCTTCGATAAAGATCGTGTTTTTTGCGATCAATCTTCCTTGT
The DNA here is from genome assembly GCF_003545925.1 of Leptospira yasudae. Lineage (NCBI taxonomy): Bacteria > Pseudomonadati > Spirochaetota > Leptospiria > Leptospirales > Leptospiraceae > Leptospira > Leptospira yasudae. The sequence goes on from NZ_QHCU01000004.1 coordinate 451,129, forward strand.
TCGACGAAGCGCGTGTATATGTCCGCTCCCGATTCGATCAGGCCGCCGTTTCTTCCCATAAACCCGCCCGATAAAACGACATCGCCTCCCGCTTTGAGAAATACCTTGCCCACGGATTTTTTGACGATGATCGATCCTTCGGTTTCCAACGTGAACCCGTCGGCGATAGAACCTTCGACGATGATCGTTCCCGGAAAACTTACGTTTCCGGTCGAGAAGTCCACGTTTTCGAGATGACATACCTCGTCGACTCGGATCGTTCCTTGACGATCGAGAATCGGTCTTCCGTTGATAAGCGAATGGACCGTCGTTCCTTCCGAAGAGAGTCTAACGTTGGCTCCGAGCTTCCATTCCGCTTCTTTTCCCGGGTCGTATGGAAGAATTTCTCCCAAAACGTTCTTTCCTTCCTTGCCGGGAATCGGAGAAATTTTTTCCGCGAGTTTTTGATCCTTCGCAACACTTTGAATAATTTGAATATTCTTAAAATCCACTCTTCCGTATTGATCCTCTTCCAAATGAGGAGTCGCGGGATGAATGAATAGGATCCGAATGTCCCCGTTTTTTCCAGGAATCGGCGCTGCTCCTTCCGCGATGAGAATTCGTTTCCCGTATTCCGGTTCTTGCGAAAGTTGATCGATGGTTTCTTGAAGGATTCCGAATTGAATTCCGCGAAGTTGAATCGATTCGCGGATTTGTTCCGTGTTTAAAATTCTACCTCCGTATTTGGGAGGATGAAAAATCAAGAAAGCCTTCATCTTGTCTTCGGGAATTTCGATTTCGATCCGGGAACTTTCCGGTTTGCCGGGCCATTTTCCGATGAGATGCGAAAGTCCGTCCGATTTCTGAACAAGATCTTTGACGACCGTGGGGGAAGCTTCCGTGATTTGAAAGAGTTCGATTCTTCTTAAGATTTCTTTGGAGTCGACCGGCTTTCCTTTTTTACCCGCGGGAAAAACCGATAGATAGGCGAGCCCGTCTTCATTTTCGATTTTAAAGAAGCCGTTTTCATTCTCTTCCAGATCCTTTAAAAGGGAATCTGTAAAATTCTTGAGAGAGTCGCTCATCCGGGGTTTCAGTGTAGAAATCATTGTCCCTTTTTACAATCGAAATCTCCCGGAAAAACTTGAATGTTTGGAAAGAATTTTTCTTTAGTGATGATGCGAATGATCCTCGTTTGGAGAAGAATTCCACTCGGTTTTGACTCCGGGAGCGGAATGTTCATGATCTGCGTGAGAATGATTCATCCGAAAGAAGATCATCGAAATTCCGATCAGAATGATCGCGATTCCTCCGAATCGAATCGCTCCGCTCGGCAATTTAGTCAAAATCTTGCGAAATCCGATTCCGAATAGAAAGAGCGCGGGAAACGTTCCTAAAAAGAAGGAGGACATTACGAGAATTCCGGAAGGTGCGCTTCCCGTTGCGAGGGCCAAGCTGAAAGCGGGATACAAAACCGCGCAGGGTAGAAGTCCGGTAACCATTCCGAATGAGAGAGAGGCTCCGCTCAGATTCTTTCCCTGTTTGAGGGAAGCGATCAAAGGAGACGCGAAGTAGTTTAGAATTTTCTGATAGAACCCGGAACGTTCGGGACCCGCGTTTTGAATCAGGCTAAGCCCGAAGACGACGATGAAAATTCCGGAAACGATCGCCGCAAACTCGTGTAATGAGACCAGGCTTCCCGCGAGATTGAGACCGGAACCTACGAACCCGAAAATGGCGCCTAACGTGGAATAGGAGAGAAGTCTTCCCAAATTGTAGAGTAGGTTCGTTTTGAATTTGGATTTTTCACCCGCCAAGTTTAAGGTTCCCGCAAACGGCCCGCACATTCCGAGACAATGAAGCGAACTCGTGATTCCATGAAGGAAGGCGACCGAAATCGTCGTAATAACCAATTCAGTTTGCATGGGATTCTTCCTTTTTCGAGGTAATACCGGTATTTCTTTTTTCCGTCTGCGGAGGATCGTCGTCGAAAAGCATTCTGTATTTCGGACCTTCTATGTCTTCATATTGTCCCGATTTTAGGGACCAAAAGAATACGACCAAGGCCCCGAGTGCGATCAACATCGCCATCGGGATCGTCAGATACAAAGCGTTCATAGTTTGGTTCTCCATTGTAACGAGATCGAATTGAGGACTACGGATAAGGAACTCAGAGTCATAAACCCGGCGCAGATGACCGGAAGCATAAACCCGAAGGCCGCGAGCGGGATCATGATCGAGTTGTACGTTAAGGATATTAGAATATTCTGAAATATGATTCTGCGTGTGCTTTTGGAGATTCGAACCGCGGAAACGAGAGAGTCCAATCGATTGGAAAGAAGCACGAGATCGGATTTGTCGATGGAAAGATCGGATGCGATTCCCATGGAAATTCCCAGATTGGCCGCCGCCAAACAGGCGGAGTCGTTGATCCCGTCTCCTACCATAACGACCGTATGTCCCTCGTTCTGTGCCTTTCGGATTTCTTCCAGCTTCTCTTCGGGTTTTAACTCATACAAAGAATGTTCCAAATGCAAAGCGGAAGCCAGGGATTGAACGTTGGACTTAGAATCCCCCGAAAGAATTCCCAAGAACGGAATCGTTTCGGTTAACGTTTGGATCGTAGCCCTCGCTTCGGGACGAACCGTATCTTCCATGGAAAAAGATACGATCGGTTCCCGATTGCAGCCGAGATAAATCTTTCCGTCCTGAGGGTCCCGGCCGTACGTCACGAATTGTTTGTTTCCGATTCGATACGTTTGATTTCCGTTGAGGGAAACCGCTTCGATTCCGTTTCCCGGAATTTCCTTCAATTCTTTCCAAGAGATCGGAATCGGAGTTTGATGTAATACTTCGAGTTTCTTTTCGATCTCTTTTTTTAATCCGACCGCCAGAGGGTGCGTGGATTTGGATTCAAGCGAAATCAGAATCGAATAGATCCGAAGAGGATCTTCCTGTTTTAAAAACCGTTCCTCTTGAATCGAAAGTCTGCCAAGCGTCAAGGTTCCGGTTTTATCGAAGTAGATTCGATCGGCGCGGCTCAAAATTTCCAGAGAATCCGGGTTCTTGACGAGAATCCCTTTGGAACCGTGCAGCAGATTGCTGACCACGTAAGCCGCCGGAACGGCCAAGCCGAGCGCACAAGGGCAGGCGACGATGAGAACGCTGATCGTGTTGAGGGTCGCGGCCTCCCAAGTTCCATAATAAAATCCGAATATACTAAACGTTGCAACCGCGATTAGAAACACGACTTGAATAAAATACGTCGAAAATCGATCCGTGGTTCTTTGTATCGACGGTTTTGTCTGAAGCGAACTTTCGATCAGAGAGGAAATTCTCGCGAGCGTACTTTCTTTCGCGGTGGTGGAGGCGCTCATCCGAACGTTCGAACTCAGACAAAGCGCTCCGGAAAGAATCGATTCTCCTTCTTTCCGAGTGACAGGTTTGGATTCTCCGGTTAAGAACGATTCGTCGAAATAAGCAGTAGCCGAACGTAAGATTCCATCCACCGGAACTCTGTTTCCGTTTTTTAATAGAATCAAATCGTCTGTTTGGATTTTGTTCGGAGATACGGAACGTTCGACGTCGTCCCGTAATACGGTGTATTCTTCCGGTAAGGTGGACAAAAGTTCTCCGATTTTTCTTCCGGCTTTGAGACGAATCGCCGATTCGAGAAATTTTCCGATCAGGATAAAGAAGTAGATCGTGCAGACCGAATCGAAGTAGACTTCCCCTTTGTCGCTTAACGTTACGTAGACGCTGTAAAAGTAGGCGAGAGATACTCCCAGAAACAGAAGAGTGTCCATGGACAACATTCTTCGTTTGATCGATTCGATGGCTCCTTTGTAAAACGGATAACCAGAATAAAGATAAACGGGAGTCGCGAAGATCCAGGAAACGTAATGAAAGAGTCGTTTGAATTCGATTTCGATTCCCGTAAAGTATCCCGCGTAGAGTCCGATGCTGAAAAGCATGATGTTTCCCCAAGAAAATCCCGCAAGGGCCATTCTGAGAAACAGATCCTTGGAAAAAAGTCCGACCTTGGTTTCCGCTTTCAAAGGCGAATACAAGGACGGTTCGTAACCGATCTTTCGGATGATGGCGAAAATTTCGTTGAGATCTACTTTGTTCCGATCATAGACGAGTTTCATTCTCGCGGTCGCGAAATTAATGCGAACTTCGAGAACCCCGTCTCGTTCGGAAAGAACCCGTTCGTTCAACCATACGCAGGCGGAACAATGGATTTTTCCGATCGTGATCAGGGTTTCGCAGATTCCGTTCTCCTTTTGAATCACGTATTCCTGATATACGGAAGGGGTTTCCAAATCGTCTCGATTCTTTCTTTCGGAAGCGACCGGCTCCAAGGTCTCCGATCCCCTGAGATCATAAAACCGAGTCAGCCCGTTTTCCACCAGAAGGGTTGCGAGGGATCTGCATCCGGAGCAGCAAAAGGTTTCCGTTTTTCCTTTCAGTTCTCCGAATACGATTTCCTTTTCCGAACGGATCGGAGTGTTGCAGTGATAACAGTTCGTGATCGTCAGGGTTTGCATATCGTTTATTGAATATTCAATTCTTGTGTTTTTTCAAGAATCCTTCCGCCGGTTTCCCCGCGTAGGCTGAGAATCCATCTTCCCTTTTCGGGAAATTCGATTTCCCCTAAGTAAGTTCCCTTGTTTTCGGTATCTTCCTTTAACTCTAAGGTTCGATTCCATTGATCGGTGGCAGATCTTTCGATTTGAACCGCGAGTTTTGCGTCGGAAACCGGATGACCGGATTTTAGAAAACGAATCGAAATCGGATTTTTTCCGGCTTTGAGTTCTGCGTTCGATTGAAAAAGCGGATTCTCATACGAATAACCTTCCGCGAGCATCTTTCTTTGTTCGAGAATGGACTTTTCGTAGTTCAATCCTTTTTCGTAATATTCCTTTTCGATCGGTCCGGTATAACCGTTGTTCGCGTATCGGATCGTTACCACGGTCGCGGCGATCAAAGCGATGAACGCAACTCCGATCCAAGCGAACGCGAATTTCATAGTTCTGTGCAGAGCCATAGATTCTCCTTTAGTTTCGATCCTGAATCGGGATTCGAAACGGAATCGTCTTTTTTAGGACGTAATTTTTGTTTTCGGCATCGCCGACTTTGAGAGTGATTTGATGCGAGGTTTTCCGAAGATCTTCTTCTTTGATCTCCGCTTCCAAAATGATTCTGAAATCCTGGGAACTATTCTGCTGGATCGAAATCGAGGGAACCTCGGTTCCTCCCAAAAGGATTCGAACGGGAGAATGGAGAGTGCTTTCCTCCACGGAAACGTTCAAATTCCGATTCTGAAACGTCATATTCAAAATTTGTGCATTATAAAAGTTGCGTACGATTCCTCCCGGAATTTCCATCGGCTGTATGATTCGATCCGGTAGAACGTTTGCGTAAAGTGGAACTCGGTTGTAAAGCAGAACGGAGGAAACGATCGCAACTCCGAAAAGAAGAACTCCGTATACGATGCTTCTCGGACGAATCCATCGAATTTTCGCACCGGGTTGGTTCGCTTGGTTTTCGGACATATAACCGATGAGAGTTTTCTTTCCTTCTTTCGCCATGGTTTTGGTGCAAGCGTCCACGCATTTTCCGCAGGCGATGCAGCCTACGTTGACGCCTTCCCGAATATCGATTCCGGTGGGACAGACCACCAAACAAAGGTTACACGCCGTGCAGTCTCCGACTTGGGTTCCTGCTTTTCTGCGAGGTTCTCCTCGTTTGTAGTCGTAAGTGACGTTGACCGAATCCGCATCCATCATCACGGTTTGAAATCTTGCGTAAGGACAGGCGTATTTGCAGAATTGTTCTCGTACGAACGCCATATCGAGATAAAGAGTCATCGTAAAAAAGAGAACGAAGTAGATCCAAGTCGGCGGAGCGGCGAAAAACGAAGCCGAACGGATGTCGCTTATCATTTCGTATGGGTCGGCAAAGTAGGAAACCCAAGCCAAGGCGCCCAAGACGCTCACGAGAATCCAAAGTTTATGAACGAGAATTTTTCCAAATAGAGGCGCGTCTTTTTTCCCATATTTGGAACCGAGAACGGTTCTCCCGATCAAATCGAACAGATCGGTGAACACGGTTTGAGGACAGGCCCAACCGCACCAAACCCTTCCGATCAAAGTGGTGAAAAAGAAAAGGGAAAGTCCCATTCCGATCAGGAAGAGATGAAGATAAAAACCTTCCTGCGGAGTGAAGATGTTTCCGAGCAGATAAAATTTTCTTCCGGGGATGTCGAGCCGGATCAGAGGATGTTCTCCCCAACGCAGCCATGGAAGAAGGAAGTAGAACGGAAGTAAGAACGCTTCTACAAGATATCTCGCCGAACGAATCTTACCGGAAATTTGTCTGGAGATGACCACAAAAGTCCTCCTTGTGGTCCCCGGAAAAAGTTTCGAAGTTTTTTAGACGGACCGAAAACTTTCTCCGGAGTTGAAACGATAATTTAACGAGACGCCTTGATGCTTGTGTTTTGAGACGCAAGCCAAGCCATCACTTGATACACTTTTTCGGAACCGAGAGAATTCTCATGCGGAGGCATCGGACCTCTTCCGAGTTTCGTTTTGTCCGCGGCGATTCCTTTCATGATGGTTTCATAAACTTGCGGGTCCGCAGATCCGTGAATCCATTCGTTGTCCATCAGGCTCGGTCCAACAAGACCTTGACCCGTAGGTCCGTGACAAGCAGCACAGATCGTTTTGAAGGTTTTTTCCCCTTCCGCGATCGCGTTCGCATTTCCACGGAACGGGTTGCTGCCGTCGTTAGACGAAACCGCGACTTCCTTCGGAAACTTCGCTTCGTGCTCCTGCACTTCCAGTTCGTAGGCCACTTCCTGTTCCCAACTGGAAAACTTATGAAAATAAACCGCATAGACTACGGCCGCGGCGATACATGCGACGAAGATCCATTGCCACCAAGCGGGCATTGCGTTGTCTTCTTGTCGGATACCGTCGAAATCCTTATTGGAATCATGAGTCATCGATTTAGTCCTCCTGGAGCATTCTGAACTTAGGTTCTTCCATTTCCGTCTTCCGTTTCCGGTTGTAGACGTATGCTGTGATCAAAGCGATCGCCAACACGAGAATCGGAAGTCTCGCGAACTTGTAGATTTGAATCAATTCGAGTTCCATACTTCGCCTCACTGAATGGATTTGGAAAGTTCGGCGGTGTCCTTTCCGAGTTTCAAGAGATACGCGATGAGAGCGTCTCCTTCCGTTTTACCTTCCAATTCCTTAGCCGCGGAAAGATAATCCGCCTCCGAATAAGGAACGCCGATTTTGGAAAGACCTTTCATGTGATTCACGATTTTTTCCGCGTCGAGTCTCGCGCTTTCTTCGAATAACCACGGATAGGCGGGCATCACGGATCCCGGAGAAGTGTCTCTCGGATTGATCAAATGCGTCTTATGCCAAGCGTAAGAAGGTTGAATCTGGGATTCGTGTGCGAGGTCCGGACCGGTTCTTTTGGAACCCCAGAGAAACGGATGATCGTAAACGAATTCACCGGCTTTGGAATATCCGTCTCTTCCGTAGGATTTGGAAGGATCGAAACGATCCACTTCCCATTTGAAAGGACGAATCATCTGCGTGTGACAGTTGTTGCAACCTTCCTTTTGATAGATATCTCTTCCTGCAAGTTCCAATGCGGAGAACGGTTTTACTCCTTGGATCGGAACCGCGGTTCTCGAGATAAAGAAAGGAGGAATGAGTTCGAAGATGCCTCCGATCAAAACCGCGATCGTGGTATATACGGTGAACTTAACTCCCTGTTTTTCCCATTTTTCGGTAAAACCGCTAAACCAGGTAAGAAGACTGTCGAAGAGTTTCATGCGTTTCCTCCTTGTTCTTTCACTCTCAGATCGGTTTCTTGAAAACCGGAACCGGAGTTTTGAATCGTCTTAACGACGTTATAGATCATTACGAACACGCCGCTTAGATAAATCGTACCCGCGACCCCTCTCGCAAAGCGAAAAGGTTTGAGAACTTCCGTGATCTGAACCCAGTTCGGATATTGAAGGAAACCTTTCGAATCGATCGCTCTCCACATGGAACCTTCGGTGATTCCCGAAACCCACATCGAAACGATGTAGAGAAGAATTCCGAGCGTAGCGAGCCAGAAGTGGAGGTTTGCCAATCTTTCGGAATAAAGATTCGAGTTCCATAATCTAGGAACGAGATAGTAGATCGCGGCGAAGGACATCATTCCCACCCAACCGAGGGTTCCCGAATGAACGTGACCTACGATCCAATCCGTGTTGTGACCGAGGGCGCTGATGGAACGAATCGAAAGAAGCGGACCTTCAAAAGTAGACATACCGTAGAACGTGATTCCCACGAGCATCATCTTGAGAAGAGCGTCGGTTTTGATTTTCTCCTTCGCTTGAGTTAAGGTAAGAAATCCGTTCAACATTCCGCCCCAGGAAGGCATCCACAACATGATGGAGAAAGCCATCCCCGTGGTTTGCAGCCACTCGGGAAGAGGAGTGTTGAGTAAGTGGTGAGGACCGGCCCAAATATAAATGAAGATCAAGGACCAGAAGTGAATGATCGACAATCTATGGCTGTAGATCGGTTGTTTGATATGTTTCGGAAAGTAGTAATACATCAGACCGAGAAACGGAGTCGTTAATACGAAGGCGACCGCGTTGTGTCCGTACCACCACTGGATGTTCGCGTCGTAAACTCCCGAAAAGATCGAATAGGATTTTCCCAAACCGACCGGAATCGAAAGGTTGTTCACGATAAAGAGAATCGGAACGGTAACGAAGGAAGCGATGTAGAACCAAATCGCGGCATAAAGTTGTTTTTCCTCTCTCGTGAAGATGGTCGCGAAGAAGTTCACGATGAAGATCACGAACCAAACCACGATCAAAAGATCGAGAGGCCATTCAAGCTCGGCGTACTCTTTGGATTGATTGAGACCCAAAGGAAGAGTAATCGCTGCAAGAACGATGGTTAGATTGTATAATACGAAGTGGATCTTCGCTAAAGAATCGCTCCAGATTCTTACTCTGCATAATCTTTGGATGAGATGATACGCCGTGGCGAAGATGATGCTCAGCGCGAAGCCGAAAATCGCCGCGTTCGTGTGCAAGGGTCTGATTCGACCGAAGCTGAAATACTGCGTGATATTCAGTTCCGGGAAAACCATTTGAAATGCGGCGAGAACTCCCACTAACATGGAAGCGACTCCCCACACCATAGCCGAGATGATGAACCCTTTTACGATGGAATCGTTGTATTTGGCGTTCGTTTGGCTCATGAGAATTAGTCTCCTGATTCGATTGTTCCTTCTTTCGTTAAACTCAGACCGTTCATCATTCGAATCTAATTTACCTAAATTGAATATAGAAACGGACTTAGGGTTTACGATTTAACCTTATATTTAAACCGACTTGGGAAAGAAAGAATTCCGAACGAACTTCCGAGTTTCAAGAGCATGATAAATGTCAAGGTTTGGAACGTTCCACGGAGTTGAGGAATCGGAAGAAAATTCGAGTATGGTCACTCTCGTATCGGAGACGTTATGAGATTCTTTCTCAGAATGAAATCGAATGCCGTTAGCAGAAATCCGTTACGTACGGATCCGTTTTCATCCGCTTTGAAATCGATCTAAAAACTTGCAAACTCCGAATGATCGGTTCCATTGCAATCTTCCCGGAATTACCGTTTACCTCTTTGTTTCTTCCTTTGTAAGGGCTGGAAAACTACGCTTCTTCTTCTCCGTAAAACCGTAAAAAAACGGGTCGAGAATTTTCTCTTTGTTAGTAGAATTGGGAAAACGGCCGAAATTAAAAACAATGGATCTCAATTTCAAAGATAAACTTCAGTCCGGATTTTCCTCGATCGACAGTCTATCCCGCAATCTTCCTCCGCAGGTGCAAAAGACCCTTTTGTACACCGGAATTTCCCTCGCGGTATTGGGGGTTTCTTTGGCCGTTCTCGTAGGAATTCAAAGAGGAAAAGAAGGGGCTGCGTTCGACGACCAAGCCAAGGAACTGGATCGTAAGGCGCTCTTTTTAGAAGACATAGAACGAAATTATAACCGCAAACGGAGATCCATCCACTACAGCGATCCAGATCTTTCCATCACGGGAGAATCCTCCAGTCTTGAAATCGATCGTTATGAAAGGGATAAACCCAAGAGCGGTTTGTTGCCCGAGTCGAATTCTCCCGAAGGAAAGGATCCATTGCGTGAGGGAAGAAGGGAAGGAACCGGAACGCCGAAACTTCCGACGGAATCCGATTCTCTTCCGACCGAGGACCGACAAAGAACACCGGATTCAAACCGCAATTTGGACGATCCGGGAACCGTCTCCCCCGATCGCGGAACCGGAAATTCTTCCAATAACCAGGATCGGCCGAGTCTGATTCGTCCTCCTAAAAACAATTCGAAAGGATCTCCCGAACTTCGATGATACGTTTTTCAGCGGCCGCCCTAGCTTTATTGCAAATCAGTATTACGGTTTCTTTATATGCCGATATGCCTCTTCCGTTTCCGGAAGAATTGGAGGAAAGCTCGGTTTCCGCGAACGAAGCCGGAACATCCAGCTCTACCGGTTCGGGTTCCGCCGAAGCAGGGAATTCTGCGGATTCAAAATCAAAATCGTTGAACGAAGGAAACTCGCAAAGCGAGGGCGGTTCGGAGGAAAATAAGAATTCGAACGTCGAGGGTTCCAACCCATCCGCGGATCCGAATGCGCCGAAGATCGCTTCTTCCTCGACGGAAAGCGGACAAGAAATTTCCAAAACAACTCCGGAAGAATCCGCGCGACCTTCCAAGACGACCCTTCCGAATTCCGAAAAAACGAATTTAAAAAAGAAGAAGGACAAGAAGAAAGAAGATCCGTCCGAGAGCGGATATAAAAAAGGACTTCTTCGGTTGCGTGAAAATCAGAGAAACAACGCAAAGACCGAGTTCAATCAGGCGGGGCAGGGAAAGTCGGCGAACGCTTCGAGACTCGAAGACGCAAGATTGACCGCGGAAAGTTCGAACGACGCGAATGCGATCACCGAACAGATCGATTCCGACGAGGAAAAGTGGAAGGCCGTTTTTGAAGTTGCGCGTTCTTTGCGAGGCAACGGAAAAATCCCCGAAGCCGAAACGCAATATTTACGAATCATCACCGAGGCGCCGGAAAGTTTTCAATCCATCTCCCTTCTTTCTCTGGGAGAAATGCTTTCCACAACGGATCGTAAGGATTCCGCGAGACGATATTTGTTGCAGCTTGTGAAACTTCTTCAGAAAAAACCGGAGCTGGATCCGAAAAAGGACCATCTTGAAAAAGGCATTACCCTGATTGCGAGAATTTACAGCGATCAAGGGAAATACGAGGAAGCGGAGAATTGGGCGAAAGCCTATCTAGAACGATTGAACCCGGACGCTTCCGAAGATTCTCCCTTTGTGAAAGAACTTCGTAGAATTTTAAAACGAAGATATTATTGAGAATGTACGAATTCTAAAATCCCAACAATCCGCTCGACCGATAGGAAAAAGGTGTTATGGAATAAAAAAACCGGACCTGCTGTCCGGTTTTTTTATGCGCTGACTCGTTGGAACGATTCGCGTTGATTTCTCATGCGTCGCAGGAGAGCCACTCATTAAGCTCCGCTATTCGTCTGCTAAAACGCTCTCTACGGATCGCGTTTTAACCCGGCGAATTGCTCCCTGAACTAAGCGTCTCATTCCCTAAGGGTCATTCGACGGGTCGCAATAACTCAGCGAATTGCTCCCTACGGGTCGCAATAACTCAGCGAATTGCTCCCTACGGGTCGCAATTCATGTCAGAGATACGTTTACGTCCAACTTTCCGAACTTGGAAAAAAGGCTGATTCCTAAGGAAGGTTTTTTAGGGATCTTTAATGTTTCGTTTTTGGAATCGATGATGTTCGGTGCCGTAATCTCGATCGATTGACCGGAACTTGCGAAGATGTTCATCGCATTTCCCGTAGTCATGTTCGCGATCTCACCGAGAATATCCTTATATTCGTTTTTGATATCCTGGTCGCTCATTCCGGGCATCAGAACTCCCGCGATCTTATACGCTGCGTCGTAGTTGAGACCGTAGACGACTTCTCCATTGAAGGTTCCGATCACACCGATCACGATGGAAAGTTCAAGATTGGTTTCCGGACTATCCTTGATTCCGATCTTCCCACGGATCAGGTCCGTTTTTAAGACATCCCTAAAAACGATCGTAGCAGCTTCGAGAAAGGGGTTTACCAGTTCAGCCCGGATTTGCATTATTCTTCTGCCTTTTGACCGATCCTTCGTTCAATCGGGTATTTTTCCTGAAGCGCCTGACTGATTTCCATTACGAACCCGTTCATCAGGTTCGGATTGTCTCTCAAATCGGGTCCCTGGGAGGTATTGATTTTAGACGTATCTATTTCCAAGGAAGCGAATTCCACAAAAACATTTTTTTCGGAATCTTTGTAAGGGCCGCCGACTTTTTTAGACCCGAATGCTACGGTTGTCAAATCTTTCAGGAACTGAGTGTTATTTCCCAAACGAATGTTTTGATTTCCCGCCTTGAGTTCCCAGAGATTCAAAAGAGATTGATCCTTGAATTCCTGAACGCCACTGCCTAAAAGAGAAGCGATTTTCTGAAGTCCGTCCGGCTCTTGTTGAAGAGCGGCGATTCTTCCCTTCCATTCTTCCTGAGATTTGGAACGGGTTTCGAGAAGCAGTTTGCTTCTTAGGAAATTTTTTCTTTCCTCAAAGCTGACTTCCTTTCCGTCCTTGTTTTTCGGAAGTTTTCCTTCTTTCTTTTCGTTTTCGTATTTAGCGCGTAAAACTTCGTCTGTGATCGGAGCTTCTTTCTCCGCGAGTTTCGTCAGTTGATCGTCCGTGTAGGAAACGATACGAAGACGAACTCTTGCGGAAGAGGATTCTTTTTGAATCGCAACTTCTCCGTCCGTCTTTTTGAGATCGGAGGTTAAAAGAGCTTCGTAGAGACCGCTTGCGTTTTTGCGGTCGATTCTGTATTGCATCGGAGCGGAATTCAGGATCTGCTTGTAGATCGCTTCCGGTTTGCGAACGTCTTCGTCCGAATATCCGGCGCCGTTTACCGATTCGCGGTAGATTCTGCGGGCTTCGTCCGAAAGTTCTTCACGGATTCCGGTTTCCGAAACGGAGAATCCGGTCGCGTCCGCGATTTGTTTGGTGACCACCAAACTGCGGATCGTCTGAAAGGCGCAGGATTGAAGAGTAGAAGGATCTTCCGCGAGGGAAGGGGCGATACTTCTGTATTGGAAGAAACAATCTCTTCTCGCAGCTTGAAAATAATCCATCGGGATGGAATAGTCCCCGATTTTTCCCGCGTTCAAATTCGAGCGGCCGGAGATTACGTCGAAAAAGCTTTTTTCGGCGTCGCCGGGGAGAAAGGTGATGATCAAACCACCGACAAGGATAAACAGAAAGAATCCGACGACTGTGCGGATGATCTTGTCTTTGAGGGAAACGTTTTCTAATTCCATGATTGTAACTGTTAAACTGAAAGGGTTTGTGAAGGAATATTTCTGTAAAGGAGAAAAGTGAGAAAAACGCTTCAGAAACCCGCCCAAACGACAGATACATAAAATGATGCTCTTTATTGCGATCGCACTCATCCTTGTGGGACTACTCTGTTTTATCTATGTCTCTCTGAACCCGAATCCTTCCGAGGGTTTCGGGTTCAAACCCGGCTTGCGCAAAGGCAGCTCGGAAAACGAACATTTGATTTCAAGACCGAATGCCCGGAAGGGAGCGGAGATTCTCGCTTCTTCCAAAAGGGCTCCGAGTTTGGAACAGATCGAAAAACAAAAACATCTGGAGAATCTTTTTGTGGAAGGAAGGAAAATTCCGAAACAAAACAAAATCTCCGCATCAGAGCCGGAAGCGAATTACGAACCCGTTTCGAGCATCGAAATCGAGGAAGACTTTGAGGAAGGAAACGCTCCTCATTCCGGGATCGAGGTTTTGGAAGAATCTCCGAAGTTCTCCTTTGCAAGCGAGCAAAAGAAGGAAGAAATTCGGGAAGTTCGTTTTGAAATCGACGGGCTTTTGTATCTGGATCAGAATCGCGAACTTCCGTATGAAAAGCTTGCGAGCAAAAAGGAAGAATTGACTCCGGATAAACTCAAGGGTTTGAAACGGATCGGTCCGGGTAAGTTGAACGAGAGCCGCGATATGCTCGCGTTCGAAGCGTTGAACAGCAGTTATAAATATTCTTTTTCGGAGATTGAAAAGATTCTTTTTTTCGACGAGGGGATCGTTCTCATTCCTTCTAAGTCGAATTATCCGGTGCCGGTCTTCTTTACGAGAGAAACCAGTCACCTGAAATCGTATTTGGAAAGTTCATCCAGGACGTTTGCCGGTTAGAGGAAGTCGAGAGTAGGGGAAATGGAGAACAACGCAGCTTCGAATGTAACTCCGATAAAGAACCTGGATTGTAGGAGTTCCGACAGCGGTTGGGTTGAAAATTCTACTTGAAAAAAGTAGAATTTTCTGATATTGCCAGATCCGTGGAGCTTTCCCACCACCTCACCCCCCACCCAAAGCAAGGGCGGGGCGCCCATTTTTACAGAAGATTGTCGGTAGAACGGACGAATTTTTAATTCAACCGCACGACTTTCAGGAACTCAGCGAGTTGCTCTCTATGGATCACAATTCAGATCGCTCAGGAACTCAGCCGCTTCGCTCTCTACGGATCGCTCAGCGACCCTCTACATGCAGAAGTTTTGTCGTCTTAACGACGATTCTCACGAGAATATAAAATACAAGACCGCCGCCGAACAGAATGATCTGCGGAAGACGAATCGCTTCCACAAGATTGCTCACAGGCTCGTTGAAATAAACAGCGATCAAATCGAACACGCTGAAGATCACAAGGATTCCGAAAAGACTCGGATATTCTCGTTTGAGAACGTTGCGGATCGAAAAGCCCAACGCCGGTTTTTTATAACCGCTGAACTTAGGAAGAAAGGCGGGGACGGTATTCGCCCAAGAAAGATAGGCTTCTCCGAATTTCTTGCGCAGAAATTGTTCTTCCGCAAACATAATTCTTTCGTAATATACCCAGAAGAATAAAATAAATACGGACGCGATCAGAAAATTCTTTAAGAAGAGAACCGCACCGAGATACATCAAAAAATTTCCGAGATACAAAGGGTGACGAATCAAGGAGTAAATTCCTTCTTGGTTCACCAGGTCCGCGACTTGTTCTTTCGTATTTCTTCCGGAAGTTCTCGCGGGTGCATAACCGATTACGAAGCTGCGAACAAAAAGTCCCAAGAGACTGACCGCAAAACAAAAAGACTGATAATAAAGATGATACGTGTATGAATTGCCGGGAAACTGATAGAACGGCAAAAGACCGATGCAGAGAATCAAGATGATACCGGGGATATAGGATCTCCAACGAAATAAAAAATTCCCCTGAGATTCAAATTCTTCGATCAAAGCCATGCTTTCGTCCTAAGTTATAGAGTTCTTTTGAAATGAAATTGGAAGCCCTTGCCCTGTCAATAGAGAATCGGAGCTTCAAAACGGATCGAAAGAATCCCGAAAGAACTCGTTTGCGTTGAAATCTTCTCGAAATCCGCGTAGAAAAACGGGATCGCCCACGAACAAAATGGAATCCGAGTTCGAACGAAAGATCGGTTCCTGATCGATCGTGTTTCCGATCCATTCCAAACGCAAGGGAGAAGTTTGTGTTCCGTGAAAACGGATCTCGATCCGCAATTTGTCTCGGGATGATAGAGGAAGAATTCTTTCGTGAAACGGTTTGATCCAAACTCGTTCCGCCTTCCAGGAGATAATTTTTTGAATCAATGCGGAACAATCTTTTCCGGGACAAAGCGGAGTTCCGGTACGGTCCGGCTTCCATAAGCCCGATCGTATTTGTTCTAGACTGACTTCGATTTCCCGGGCGCCTTTCGAATATATTAGAATAGTATGAATTTCTTGAATATTTCCGGTTTCGGGAAAGAATTTTCCGGAAAAAAAGAACGTTTCGTTTCCCCGGCCGGAAAGAGAGTTTAAGTTTTCTTCCACGAGCCAGATCGGGCCGTTCACACTTTCTTGCACGAAGGTTCCGTTCGCATTCGTTTCGCCGGCGCCGATGCCGAGAGAAGCGATTTCTCCCGATGCGGTTTGGAGTTCCAGTCTGAGTTCCTCCCCGTTGAATCCGAACTCCGCTCCGTTCGAACCGCTTTCTTCGATCTTGGTAAATTTTCGAATCTTCAAAATTCCGTTTAAAAACGCGGCGACTTTCTGCGAATCGGAATCCGCCGTATCGTTTCGAACCGTCACGATCCAGGCGCCGTTGATTCGTTCCAAAACGGTTTCATGTCCTTTTCTTCCGATTTGAATCCGTTCGATTTCGTCCTTTGAAAACGGAAAAAACGGGTCCGCGCTTTGGTAGTTTTTCAAAAAGAATCCGAACGGATTTGCGAGTAAAACCCAAACCGTTGCTAAAACGACATTGACCAGAACCAAAGAAAGCGCTTTGTCTTCTTGAAAAAAACGGACGATCCGAGAAACGATTCGGTTTTGAAACGACACTTTCACGTTGATGATTCCTCGGAAGAAAAGGGTTGCGCCGAGTTTCGGCTTCTGATTCTTAAAAACGCGTAAAGACCCAATAAAAACGGAATTCCAAGAAGATTCAAAAAGCTGAATGTGATTCTTTCCGCGTCCGAAAAGGGTTTCAGCTTTAAAAAGGCGGATTTTTTTCCGCGCAAAGAAATCAGATCCATATCCCCGTTGGAAACGTCCAATGCGTTTAACAAAAACGGAAGATTGGATTCTTGATAGATTTCCCTCGTATCCGGAAATGCCAGTAGATCGGAAACGAGATAAGGCGAACCGATGACCAAAATTCGGGAAACCCTGCCTTCCGGAGTGGATTGCAAAAACGAATTCGATTTTTGGAATGTATTCTCCGCTTGGGAAAAACGGGATCGGAATCTTCCTTCTAAGACCGCGCCTAACACGATTTTGTTGCCGGAAGCGGTAAACGGAGTCGCAAAGATCTGTTTTTCACCCAAGGCCACGATCGAGGAACGGGCTTCCGCTTCTTCGGAGGACCAAAGGATCGGTTCCATTCTTACCGTCGGCTGGCGTTCCGGTAACAGACGTACGCTGGAAACCCAGGGCAAAAGAAGACTTTGAAAGG
This sequence comes from Leptospira yasudae, assembly GCF_003545925.1. Taxonomy (NCBI): domain Bacteria; kingdom Pseudomonadati; phylum Spirochaetota; class Leptospiria; order Leptospirales; family Leptospiraceae; genus Leptospira; species Leptospira yasudae. The sequence continues at coordinate 468,299 of NZ_QHCU01000004.1, forward strand.
GTTTTGTGAACGGACTCTCTTCGCTTAACATTTTTTCGGAAGAATCCGCGACGATCCAGGCGGGGTAGGCGTATCTTCCGATCACACCCGGTTCCACTTCCATCAAGGAGCCGATCGGTAAGGAACGACGGAGATCGAAAACGAGATCCGTGTTCACTCGAAAACCGTAATATTCAAAAAGTTGATTTTGTTCTTCGTTGTGCGCGGAAGGTTTTGCGATCCCGACTCCGGTCGTATTCATTCCGATTCCGGTTTCCCGTTCGGGAGATTCCAAACGAAAGTCCATCGATTTTGCGAGAATCACCAGATTTCCACCGCGCATCAAAAACTGATCGAGGCGATAGGCCGCTTTTTCGGATAACGCGCCTTCGCCGATCCAAAGCAAGGTCCGAATCCATGCGGGGACTTCTTCTTCCTCGAGTTTGAGTTCGGGAATGTTTCCGTATTCTTCCTTTAAGATCTGATGCGTAAAAATTCCGATCGTGTCTTTTCCGGTTTCGGGTCCGGGATGACCGGAGAATAAACTTCCGGATAAGGAAAGAATTCCGATTTCCGCGTCTCGTCGTTCGCGGATCATCTTTCGCAAAGTCGTCAAAATCTGATATTCGATTTCTTCCGCATAAAACGTGACCGGAAGCGTTTCTTTTCGCGTTCCGAGGGTAAGAGTCAGTCCCAGAAAAACCCGTTTGATTTCGGCGCCGCCTCGCTCCGTTTTTTCCAAGATCTGCGGTTGAATCCCCGCTTCGGCCGCTTTTCGTTGTTCTTCCTCCGATTCGTCCGGATCATGAAACCGCAGCGAAACCTTTGCGCCTCCGAGCGATGCGATTTCTTTCAGAAGTTCTTTGGTCAAATCCAAACGAACCTTGTATTCTCCCGGAATCTTGGAGGAATAAAACGCGTCGATCGTCAGGGGAGAATGCAGATTTTTGAATACGTTTTTCGTACTTTCCGATATCTCGAATCGGCCGGATTTGGAAAGATCCTTTCTGCAGGCGAATTGCGAAACGATTCCATTCAAAAATAAGAATATAAGAAAAACCTGAAAAAACAGAAACAGAGGATTTCCGTTCCAGCGAGTAAAAAACGTCCTTGCCTTTGCGATCATCGTTTGGACCTCAGGCGCAGCGCGTTCGCATAAACCGTCAAAAGAATAAAACTCAGATAAAAGAATATTTCTCGTCCGTCCAAAATCCCGAGACGAAACGTTTCAAAATGTTTGGAGAGCGATAAAAAGGAAAGCGCGTTTCCGAGTTCGGGTCCTACGAATTGCAGAAAGGGTCGATATCCTAAAAGAAAGAACACGAGACAGACGATCATACCGAGAAGATACGAACCGATCTGGTCTTTCGTAAGGGAGGACACGAAACTTCCCAAGGAAAGATTGGCTCCACCCAAAAGAAAGATTCCGATGTAACCGACCGCGACCGTTCCGAAATCCAAATCGCCTAAATATAAAATCGTTCCGGGGATGAGGAACGTGAATGAAAGCACGAACCCTAAAAAACTCCAAGCCGCCAAAAATTTCCCGAATACGAGTTCCGCCTCCCGCAACGGAAGAGTAAAAAGAATTTCTAATGTTCCCGAACGTTCTTCCTCGGACCAAAGACGCATGGACAAGGCGGGAATAAACACTACATACAGGATCGGAACCCAAAGGAAATACGCTTCCATACTCGCGGATTTAAAATCCCAAAACGAACCGTCTCCGAGTCCGAAAAAAAATAAAAACGAAGTCAGAAACAAAAAGAAGGAAGCGAAGATCATTCCCGAAGGAGAATTAAAATACACGGAAAATTCTTTCCAAAAGACCGTTTTGACGTTGTTGGAAAATTCCTTTAAAAAATCGGAAACGTTCATCGCTGCGCGGGGGAAGTGAGGGATTCGAACACGGATTCCAGGGAATTTTTTTCCGGAACCAAGGAACGGACCGGAAAGGAAGCTCCTTTCAAAATCCGAAAAACGTCTTCCGACACGATTCGTCCGTTTTCAGCGGACGCGCTGATGCGAAACTCCGCGAAGGAATCCTGAGTTTTACCGGTCGTTTCGATCGAATACGAGTCGTTCGAAAACAAGGCTCGGATCGTTTTCAGATCCGTTTCAGCCAAAATCAGACAACCTTCTCCTTTGGATAAGGATTCGACCGAACCGTCCGCGATCAGTCTTCCTTCGTCTAACACGAGAATGTGATCGCAGATTTCCTCCACTTCCTGCAGAACGTGCGAGGACAAAAGAATCGTTTTCTCTTTTCCTAATGTACGCAGAAGGGTTTTCAGTTCGGAAATTTGAAGCGGGTCCAAACCCGAACTCGGTTCGTCCAAAATGATATATTCAGGATCTTGAATGAGCGTTCCCGCCAAAGAAGTCCGTTGTCTAAATCCTTTGGAAAGAAATCCGATCGGTCTATGGACCGCCGTTTCGAGTTTTAAGAGCGAAATCACGAACTCGATTCTTTCTTTCAAACGATCGGAAGCGATTCCCTTTGCTTTTCCCAAAAAGGAAAGAAATTCGAAAACCGTAAGATCCGGATAAATCGGAGAGGATTCGGGAAGATAGCCGATCCGTTTCTGGATCGAAATTCGATTTTGAAAAAAATTAAGACCGTCGTAACGAACGGATCCTTCGTTCGGAAGAAGGGACCCCGTTAAAAGTTTGAGAGTGGTGGTTTTACCGGCCCCGTTCGGACCGAGCAGCCCCGTGATTCTTCCTTTTGGAATTTCAAAATTAAGATTCGAGACCGCTATTTTTCCCGGATAGGATTTGGAAAGTTGACTGACGGAGATCGTTCCCATTGGGATAACCCAGAGATCGCCGATCCGATTCGAGCGGCAATCGTTTTTCGAAACATCTCAGAGTCCGAGTTTGCCGTCCACTTTGAACTTTTTCAAAACTTCGAGAAGATCGGGACTGAGATTTTTGATTTTCATCTTCACTCCGTAGTTGTCCATCAAGTTCTTCAACGTGAGAAGTTTTGCGATCCCGCTCGAAGTGATTTTTTTCACCGAGTCGAGAAGAAACTCGACGTCCGTCAATGAACCCGAGGACGCGCTTTTGGAAACCTCGTCGAAGATCTTATCATAACCGTCGATCACAGTTGTATCGATCATTACCTTACCGGACTTTCCTTCTAACTTTAACTTGGACATACGCTTTTTCCTCGGTTTCCGTCTTTGACGTTGTGAAACTGAAATCCTTTCTCTTCTTTTTCTCTATCAGTACTTTCTAAAACGATTTTGCTTGGACCCGTTCTTATAGGGTTAACATGCTTGGACGTAATAAATCGAATGCTAAATATATGATAAATGTCACCGATTCCGTAAATAAATTTCCGAATTTCCGCAGAGATAATTTACGAGAGAAGCGTCTTCCTTCAAAATCCAATCTTCGTAATCGGAACCTTCTTCCAAAAGGAAGAGTCCGCATTCCCGCAGAAGTTGATGAATCGTATTCCTTGGGAAGTATCTATGAACATGAGTTTCGGTAAATTCTTCGTCCGTTCTTTTGTGTGAAAAGGTGAGGGTCGATTCGAGGACGCTCTCTTTCTCCAAAAATCGATTGATCCAGCGGATTTTATAATCCCCGGCGCGTTCCACAAAAGTCTGTCCGTCAAAATGATTCTTGAAATTGTAAAGACTGCTGATGTCGAAAAAGAAAAGTCCGTCGGGCGCGAGATGGGATCGAATCTTGGAGAAAACTTGTTTCAATTCGCGTTCATCGTTCAAGTAATTGAGCGTATCGTGTGTGGAAAGAATAAGGTCGAATTTTCGCGGGGAAAGGTCGAATTGCAGTAAATCGGAAAGAATCAATTCTCCGCCAATCTCCTTTTTTCTTGCAATTTCGAGCATTTCCGAGCTTGAGTCGATTCCGGTAAGTTCCACCAAATCCGGGAATTCTTCCCAAAGCCGACAAGTACCGCAGCCGAGATCTAAGATCGATTTCGGGAAAATCGTTTCACAGTGAGCGGAGTAAGAAGAGAGAATAAATTCAGACCAACGCCTGTACTGAACTTCGCGCATAACTGCGTCATAAACCGACGAAAAGCCGGAATAGGGCTTTTTTTTAAGCATAATTTAATTTTTTCTTGCTCTTTTTACGATCTTTCCAATAGTCAATCGTAATTTGATGAGACATAATGTTTCCGGAAACAATATGTCTATGGTAAACAAAATTCAATGGGAATAGAATTACTCCTGCCGTTTATAGCCAGCGTAGGAATTACAATCCTTCTTCGAAGGCTGGATAAATCCAACTATAAACTCAGTCAAATCAAACGTTTTACGGGAAAAGTTCAAGACGAATTGAACGATATCGCGTTGGAAAAAATCCAATCCGTAAAAGACGCAGGAATCGATTTAGAAATCAGCCTCAAACAAACGCGTAAACTCGCAAACGACGTTCACGCACTCAACGAAGAATCCAGACAGCTTCTCGATTCGATCAAAACCAACCGGGATTTTCTCGATAGCGTTGCGCGCGATCTCAAGGAAGTCGTTCAACTTTCTTCGGATATTCGCGAAGAATCCAACGCGATTCAACAGGGACTTCTTCGTATGGAATCCGGGAAGAAGGAAATCCAACTTCTGGATCAGAAAATTCTGGATCTTAGATCCGAAGCCGAAGCGATTCTGGAAGTGTTTACCGATAAGGTCAATCTTCGTTCGGACGAACTCCTGCAATCTCTTGCCTCTAAAATCGTAGAACTCGAAGAACTTTTAGAAATTAAAAACGATAAGATCGATCAAGGTCTTAACTCGATCGCAGCCAATCACAGGGAAAGTCTGGAAGCGCATTCCAATTCTCTGATGCGTGAATCCGTGGGAAGAATCGAACAGCTTCGCTCGGAAATCTCCTCTCTCTTTGAAACGATCCGCAACAAAGAGGAAGATTTGGATCTGAGATCCGAAAAGCTGCAAACCGTATTCTTAACCGTAAGCGATAAACTCGAACGATTGGATTCCAGAGTGGAAGAAAAGGCGGAAGCCGCGGACCGCAAACTCGAAGATATGGCGCGTGTCGCCGAAAAATCCGCTCAGGAAAAACTGGATCGTATCCTCGAACAGGTCACTCATTCCAAAGAAGCGTTCATCAACGGCGTCAAACTCGAAGTGGATTCGATCCGCAGAGAGATCGAGGGAATGAGTTTGGAAACGATGACTCGCCGGGACGAAATTCTCAACGAAACGAGACGTCAGGCGGAATCGATCAACGAATCCATCCAATTCTTTCAGGAAAAATATCTCGAAGCGGAAAACAAACTGCTTCGTCAAGCCGACGCTCGCAAGTCCGAACTGCTTCGTCAGATCGACAGCTTTGAAGAGGAATTCAACCGGATCAGCAGCAATCTTAGAAGCGACGCGGACGGCCTGAAAAAAGAAATCTCCCTCGGACTCCGGGAATTCCATTCCGCTTTGGATTCGGCGAGGGAAGAGGCGAAGGAAAAAACCATTCACGGGATTTCCACGCTTCAGGAGAATTTCGATTTAGAACTTTCTAAAATGCACGCGGAACGTTCCGCACAAATCCAACAGGATTTGGACGCGGTTCGTCAATCCATCGTTACTCTCGATAAACAGATTTCCACTCGGATCAAGGACGTGGATTCGTATCTGGGTGATCTTCAATCCGCGATGGAATCCAGCGCGGGCGATCTGATGTCTCAGGTCGAAGAAAAGATCGATCTTCTTTCCGGAACCGTGGATGAAGAAGTTCGTAAAATCGATCAAAGATTCGAGAACTTGGGCCGTTATTGGGAAGAAGAACTCGGCAATATCCGTCTCGGCGCACAAGATCAAATGGGCCGTTTGCAGGATAAACTCGGTGAAATCCACGTCGAAGGGCGGGGGCTGCTCGAAGAATTCAAAAACGAATACGCGCTTCAAAAAGACAAGATCGAAGAATTCGTTTCCCGTTATAAGGCGAACTTTCAAAAAGAAGGCGATACCGTTTCCGATCGTCTCGGCGAATCGTTACGCAGTATAAAAGAAGAAGGATCCGAGATCCTTCAGAATCTCCGGGAAGAATTTTCCGGAACCATCGATAAGATGGAACAGATCGTTAAAAAGAACGAAAAGGTTCTTGAAATTCACGCGGAAAAGATCCGCAATAACGTGGAATCCAACCTGGAAAACGCGGGAAGAGACGCCGAACGCGTGTTAGACCGTCTCCGCGATTCCGCGGAAGACTTCTTTGAAAAACAGGAAGAAAAGATCAGCCGCTTAAACGGAACGATCGACGCAAAAATCTCCAAACAGCTCACTTCTCTCATGGACAAGGGCCAGCTTCAGCTCGGTCAGCTCGAAGAGAGAATCAGCAAATACATTCTGGACGTGAAAAAGAATCTGGAAGAATCCCTCAAGTCTTCGCGCAAAGACAGCGACGATCAGATGAAGGGATTTCAAAAACAACTTCAGAATCAACTTCGCGAAATGGAATCGGCCGCGGAAGAATTCTTACGTTCCGGAAAAGAAGAGTTCAAGGATTCCATGGAAGAATACAGAACTCTTCAACTCGATCTCAAACGCGACCTCGAAGAAATCCGCAACGCGAAGAAAAATCTCATCGCGGAAATCCAGGAAGAATCCGAAGGTTTGCGTTCTTCCGTGGAAGCGATCACGGACAAGATGGAAGAACTCGGAGAAAAAACCGAACTCTTCCACAAAGCAAGCGAGGTCGTCGAAAGAACCGATTCTTATATTCAAACGATGGAAGAACTTCTTTCCAGAGCGGACGAGAAGACTCCGTTGTTAAACGAACTCGAAACCAAACTCGAAGAATTGCAGAACTTAAAACATTCTCTTCTTTCCGAAACGGAAGACTTGAAACTCAGATTGGATTCACTTGCTTCCATCAAAGATTCTTCGGATCTTTTACGCAACGAATTCGAGGAACTTCAGAGAAGATCTTCCGATTGGGAAGACACGTTTACGAGACTTCTCGAAGCGGGTGAAAAGGCCCTCGAAATGGAGGAAACGTTCGGAGATCTTACGGCGAGACTCGAAACGTTGGAGTCCGTTCGCGAAGAAGTCAAAGGTCTTTTCGACGAAACCGACGCGCACAAAGAAGCCGCGAAGGGACTTACGAACAAACTGTATTCTCTTCAAAACGACGTTGAAATTCTCGAAGCGAGAGAAAAGGAAATCGCGGAAACGGTGCGCAAGACCGACGACCGAATCGAATCCTTGTTCCGTAAAAAGGAAGAAATCCGTTCCGTGGAAGCGAAGTTCGAAAAGATCGAAGACTTGATGGTCGATCTTTCCGAAAGACACAAACAGATCTCCACGTTGCAGCATCGAATGGAAGACTTGAAGGCCGGAGCCCTAGTCGTGAAGGAAGATCTCGAAAGTCTTTTGGGAGAAGCGGACGATAAGTTCGAAAAACTCTCCGGATTTTTGGACGCGGTAGGCGCGGTTACCGAAGGTTCGTCTCCTTCCGGCAAGTCGAAGGACACTTCCAAGGATCATTTGATCCAAAGAAAGAAAGCCACCGTGCTGAATCTGTATCATAACTTTCAATGGCCTGCGGAAACCATCGCGGAAAAATTAAATTTAGAGACGGGGCTTGTGAATACGATTCTACAAAGCGAGTCCGTTAAGAAGAAATGAAATACTTCTTGACGACTTCCGATTTGAGCTCTATGTCTCATTTTCAAAGTTATGGTATCATTTTTTTTAAAACAAAGGTAAGGTCGCAAAGGGGAAAGTTCTAAAAGGTTGTTCTTTTTCCGGGTTTCTGAAAAGAATGCAAACTGAAACCGAAAACGGACAAAAACAAACTGGACGGCCGTGAACCGGAGCAATATTGAAGATGGCACAAAAGAAGAAAACTAAGACAGAGAGGAAGAACTCAATGGCTGGAAAGAATGTCGAAAAGGAAACCCTGATCGTAACGAGCAAAGTAAAGGCTTATATCAAGTCTAAAGGATTTATGACTTCCGGAGACGCGATTGACGGTTTGAATGAGAAGATTCATCAACTGATCGACGACGCGGTGAAACGTACTGAATCCAACAAAAGAAGTACGGTCCGCCCGACTGATTTCTAATTCGATTTGATCTTCATCAAAAACAAGAGCGAAATCGAAAAAATGAGAGCGGCTGGGAGACTGGCCGCTAAACTTCTGGATTATATTTCCGCGCACGTTCAACCGGGTGTTTCCACTCTTCAGTTGAACGATCTCTGTGAGGAATTTACGAAGAAGCACGGAGCTAAATCGGCTCCGCTCGGTTATAAAGGATTTCCTAAATCGATTTGTACATCCGTGAATCAAGTCGTTTGTCATGGGATTCCCAAGGCGACGGACGTTTTAAAAGACGGGGACATCATCAATATCGATGTGACTCCGCTCTTGGACGGTTATCACGGAGATTCTTCCCGTACGTTCATCGTCGGTGGTAAGACAAGTCCCGAAGTCGAAACTCTCGTAAAAGATACGGAGAAAGCGATGTACATCGGGATCGAACAAGTCAAACCCGGCAATCGAGTACACGATATCGCGAATGCAATCGACGATTTTCTCACACCCAAAGGATACGGAATCGTACGCGATCTGATGGGCCACGGAATCGGACGAGGCTTTCACGAAGATCCGCAGATTCCTCACTTCCGTCAAAATCGAAAACTCGCCAAACTAGAACCGGGAATGATCTTTACGATCGAACCTATGGTGAACCTCGGTACTTGGCAGGTGAATTTTTCGAAAGAAGATCACTGGACCGTAACTACGAAGGACGGCAAGTGGTCCGCGCAATTCGAACACACGATTCTAGTTACCGAAAAAGGCTATGAAATTTTAACCGTATCAGGTTAATCTGGTGTCATGGAAACGGTACTCGGTTATCTAAGCGCTTTAGGAAGAGACGCGGTATTTTTTTTAATCAGTTTTGTTCTCTTTTACATCGGTAAAAAAATAAAGGATTGGATCGAACCGGGAGATCTCGATCAGGAAATCATCGCGAACAACAACACCGCGGTTTCCGCGGGATTGTCCGGCTATTATTTCGGACTCACCTTAATTCTTCTCGTCATCTTATCCTCTCCGGGAAGCGACTTGATCTCCGATTGCTTTCAAGTTTTGTATTACGGAATACTCGGGATTCTTCTTTTGAATCTTTCCTACTTCATCAACGATAAACTGATCTTCCGCAGTTTGGATTTTAACGAACTCGTTTATTCGGGAAGAAACGTCGCCGTAGGCGCGGTCGTGTTCGGAAGCAGCGTCGCTTCCTCCATCATCATCGCGGCTTCTCTCAGCGGAGACAACGCGGGACTTGCGTTTCCGATCTGGAAGGATCTGGGACTTTTGGAACCGGTTCAGAAGTTGTTGGACGGAAGCCTTCTCGGGATTCTATTTTTTTCCATCGGACAAATCGCTCTCATTCTATTCACGTTCGCCTATCGGAAGATCGTTCCGTATTCCTTGGATTTGGAACTGAAAGAGAAAGAAAATCTCGCTTCCGGAATTTCCTACAGCGGCGCGTTAGTCGCTCTTGGGATCATTATCGCGAGAGCCCTTCACAAAGACCCCGTCTCGATGGAACACACCCTGTTTCAGATCTTCCTCGACTTTATACTCGGATTGATCGTGATTCCTGCGGTTCGACTTTTGACGGACGCAGTGATTCTACCGGGAAGCACTCTCAAAGAAGAGATCAGCCGGGATCAAAACGTAGGGGTTGGGATTTTGGAAGCGGTCGTGTTGATCAGCTTTGCGGGAATTCTATTCTACGCTGTGTGACAAGTCCGACGATTACGGTGTTGCGTTCACGAAGAAGCGAGACGACGTTTGAAAAACTCGAAACGAGTTTTGAATATGGACGGATCAGTAGATTTCCCGAGACGTATACAGTTTCCATTCTAAGTGATATACTTTACGGATTCCGTAGTCGAAGGCTTCTTTCAAAAGTTTGATTCTATCCTCGTTCGAAATCGTATCGATGGTATCCGCAACTTCCAAGATCTTTAAGACTTCGGAACCGAGTTCCGAAAAAACGTATTTATGATTTGCGTGAAACGGTTTGAGATCTCTTTCCGCAAAACCTTTCAGCGCGCCGACGACCGATGCGAACACGACTTGTTTGGAAAGTTTATCCTTAGGTAAAAGAGTAAGACGAATCGCTGCGATCACATCCGAATAAGAGAGAGCGGAACGATCGGGGATCAATTCGAGATCGGTTCTGGGAAACTTAATACGTTCGGATAATTCTTTTTGCATACTCGATGTATAACAAATTTATGATCGAAAGTAAAGAAATAATTTCCGAATTCAAAACTCTCATCGAACGATCCGGTTTTGATATGTATGGAATTTGTGACGCAAAAATTCCACAAGAAGATCGGGAGAACATACTTACCTGGGTCGCCGAAGGAAGACACGGAAAGATGGAATGGTATCCGAAGAACATGGATCTTCGTTTGGATTTTAAGAATCTCGGTTTTGAACCTCGATCCGTTTTAGCGCTCGGTACAATTTACAACGATCCCGACTACGACGACGTTGCGGAAACGATGTCGTTTCGATTTTCCCGATACGCGGTCGGAGAGGATTATCACAGAGTTCTTCGCAGACTTGCAAAACCGATTCTACAAGAACTAAAACGGAAGTATCCGAATCATCATTTCCGACAAGGAGTGGATTCTTTACCGGTGCCGGAAAAGGTTCTCGCGAGAAGGGCGGGACTTGGTTGGAAGGCGAAGAACACGAATCTCATCCATCCGGACTTCGGGTCCTTCTTCTTTATTACGGTCATACTTACCGATCTCCCGATCGTAAGCGTGCAGATCGAACAAAAGGATCGATGCGGAACCTGCACGGCTTGTATCGACGCTTGTCCGACGCAGGCGCTCGAACCGTATCGGATCGATGCAGGGAAATGTATCTCCCATCATACTTTGGAGGATTCTTCACCTGAGATTTCGGCCACGCACGGATGGGTTGCAGGATGCGATATTTGCCAGGATGTTTGTCCTTGGAACCGCGTAAAAGCCCGGAAAAAAGGGATTCGAACGCGCCTGGAAGAATTTCGAGTACGTTCTATTTTTCGGGAGAATCCCGATTCTCTTCTGGATCTGAATGAAAGCGAATTCAAAAACAACTTTTCTGACTCGGCTATTTCACGGATGAGTTTTTCGATGTATCAAAGAAACGCAAAGATGGCAAAAAAGTGATTTAAAAAATCCCGAGGTTTGATCGAATGTCGTCTCTGATTCTTCTTTCAGAGAACGAGTTTTTGCCATGAATTCCGGCTGGGAATCTTCTCAAGAATTCAAACCACCCATCTTCCGAACCAATCAGCGCGGAGCGTATACGTCTTCCAATCTTGAGTTTTTGACGTTTTTGGAATTGAATGCGGAACGGGAAGAATCCTTCCGATTTTCAAAAACCATTTCCGATTTTATCGGAGAATTTGCAAAGAACGCTTTTAAAGATAAGCTGATCACCGCGATCGATTTTACGACCGAGGTCGGATATATCAAGACGAGATCCGTATTTCTTCGAAAGGTTTTCAAAGACGAAGAAGTTTCCGAGGTAGAAGGGGTTCTTCTTCCCGAACAGGCCGAACGAGGCGAAACGGACGATGAAAGAAAAATCGAAATCAATCGATCCTATCTCATCGCAAACGAAATCAACCAATGGATCTTGAAGTCCAAATCCGTTCAGGAGCTCTACGGAGGAATCTGCAAGATTCTCGTCGCGGAGGAGAATTTCGGGTTTGTATGCTTCGGAACGGTGGAATCTAGGAAAAACGTAATATTCCAAGTCGCTTATGCGGGGGAGAATCTCTTCGCTTTCCAGGAAGAATCCGAGGCCATAGATCTAGGACCGGCGCTGCGCGTGATCAAAACCGGAAGCCCTCTCATCGTGGAAGATATCGCCGCCCAGGAAGATTTCGGAAGTTGGAAAGACATCTGCGTAAATGCGGGGTATCAGTCCATGGGAGTTTTTCCGATCTTTCTTGTGGGGGAACTCACTTCCGTTCTTTGTATCTTTTCCAAACAAAAGAACTATTTTCTCGAAGAGGAAGCGACTACGTATGCGGGGATCGCAAGAAACTTAGAATTAGGATTAAAGAATATTCGAGAAAGCGAACAGAGATTTCTCGCGGTCAACGCGATGCGCGAAAGCGACGAACGCTTTCAGGCCATCTTCGAGACCGTGGTCGACGCGATCATCATGATTACTCCGAAGGGGACGATCATCATGTTCAATACGGCCGCCGAAAGAATGTTCGGCTATAACTTCACCGAAGTCGTCGGTAAGAATATCAAGTTTTTGATGCCCGAGCCGTATCATTCGGAACACGATCATTATCTGAAACGGTATCTCGAAACCGGCGAAAAAAAGATCATCGGTATCGGAAGGGAAGTTATGGCTCTTCGAAAGGACGGAACCGTTTTCCCGGTGGAACTCGCGGTTTCGGAATTCTTCCAAAACCAGAATCAGTATTTTGTCGGCGTGATCCGCGACATGACGGCGCGTAAAAAATCGGAAACAGAACTCAAAGAAAAGACGAACGCATTGGAGGAATTGAATCGAAGTCTGGAGGCAAGGGTCGATGCGGAGATCGATAGCCGAAGAGAACAGGAAAAGGCGATGATTCTTCGTTCCAGACTCGCGGATATGGGCGAAATGATCGGCAATATCGCACATCAGTGGAGACAGCCGTTGAACGCGATCGGATTGTTCGTGCAGGATTTCTTATACGCTTACGAAGCGGAGGAACTGGACGAAAAATACATCCGTCAATCGACGGACAAGATCATGAATCTGATCGAGCAGATGTCGGGCACGATAGACGATTTCAGGAATTATTTTCGTCCTAATAAAACGAAGGAAAGGTTTTCGCTCAAAACGGTGATCAATAAAACGTTTTCCCTCGTGGAAGAAAGTTTAAAAAATCAAAATATTAGTATTTACTTTAATCCTTCTTCCGATTATGAAGTATTCGGTTTTCCTAATGAATTCTCCCAGGTGATTTTGAACGTGATCGGAAACGCAAGGGACGCGATTATGGAAACGCATCCTTCCGAGCCGGAAATCAGGATCGAACTCGAAATGAAAGAAGATAAAAAACTCGTAACGATCCGAGATAACGGCGGAGGAATCGAAAAGACGGTGTTGGACAAACTCTTTCAGCCTTACTTTACGACCAAAGATCAAGGGAAAGGGACCGGAATCGGCCTCTATATGTCCAAATCCATCATCGAAAACAACATGGGCGGCAGCATCTACGCATACAATTCCGAGCGGGGCGCGGTGATGGTGATAGAACTTCCATGAAACAAATCGCATTAAAGATTCTTTATGTAGAAGACGAAGAGCTGATTCGAGTGATGATGGTCCGTTTTTTGGAACGTTTTGCGATTTCCGTATGTTCCGCGGAGAACGGAAAAATCGCATGGGACGTATTCCTTGAGTATCAACCTGACGTTGTTATTACCGATATCAAAATGCCCGTGTTAGACGGAATCGAACTTACGAAAAAAATAAGAGCACAAAATTCTAATATTCCGATTGCAGCCATGACGGCCTTCTCGGAACCTGAGATTATTGAAGCGGCTCGTATCGCGGGAGTGAATGAAATTTTCATCAAACCTGTGAGCGTCGAAAAGATCAGAGAGCTTCTTCTTACATACGAAAAATAGAATATTTGTAAACCGACAAAGTCGTATACGTTACGATCGTTGAGATCGAATAGAATAGGAGTCGGTACTTGTCAACAGAAGTAGCTCAACCGGATAACAGTCAAAAGAATATACAAAGAGAATTAACGCTTGAAATCGATACGAATTACGCGGTGGAAATCGCCGAAGACGTATACTGGATCGGTTTCTACGACGAAAGGGAATCGCTTCACTGCAATCCCTACATGATCAAGAACGGGGACAGCACCATTCTGATCGACCCCGGTTCCATTCCGGACTTCCCCGTGGTCGCAAGAAAGATCTTCTCCCTTGTCGCGCCGGATTCGATCGAAACCATCATTCTGCAGCACCAGGACCCCGATCTTTGCGCGAACGTACCCATCTTCGAAGATCTAAGGGGGGATACTCAAGTGCAGCTCGTCGCAGAAACGAGAACCGTCTATCTCATCAAACACTACGGAGTAAAGGGAAGCGTCGTTCGGATCGGGGACTCGTTGACCGATTTCGAATCTCCGAGCGGAAGGAAACTGCAGTTTATCAGCACGCCCTTCGCTCATTCTCCCGGAGCGATGATTACGTATGACGTAAAGTCGAAAGTGCTTTTTACGAGCGATATTTTAGGCGGTCTCGGAAAGGAATGGGCCTTGTATCACGACGCGAGGGCTTTGGACAACATGAAAGCGTTCATGCAGGCCTATATTCCTTCCAATCTGGCTCTGCGTTATGCGCTTCTTCGGATTCAAAGTTTCGACGCGGAAGTCATCGCGCCCCAACACGGACAAATCATCCGCAAAGAACAGCTTCCTTCGATCATCGAAGAACTCTGGAATCTTCCCTGCGGTCTGGATTTAATCAAGGACGATATGATCCAAAAAGCGAGAAAAGGAGATAGAAGTTGAACGAACTGGCGGAATTCGCGAAGAGCATCGCGATCGGAAGTCCGGAAGACATCATCCGAAGGGAAGAGGATTACTACCGCGCGTTAAGCCGGATCGTCCGTTATCGAAACAAGGAAGCTCTCACGCGGGAGATGATGAATCACTTGGTCAACAGCGATCGGAATCGGATTCTCGCGGAGAAAAAAAAGGCGGACGTTCTTTTGCAGAACATTCTTCCCGAATACATGATCGAAGAGTTGAAGCTCAAGGGAAAGGTAAGGCCGATCCAACACGAAAACGCGGTGGTGATCATCACGGACTTCGTCGGTTTTTCGGATATCAGCCGTTATATGAGTCCGAACGAACTTTTAAAAGAACTTTCGATCTACTTCGACGAGTTCGAACGAATCTGCACCAAACATAGAATCGAAAAGGTAAAGACCATCGGGGACGCGTTTCTTGCGGTGGGAGGTTTGGGCGGATACAAACGAACCGCGAAACTCGATTCCATTCTGGCATCTTTGGAAATGATGGAATACACGGAAATGAAAAAGAAGGAACGAATCAAGGACGGAGACGACGCATGGGGACTTCGGATCGCGATTCATTCCGGAACCTTGATCGCGGGGGTAGTCGGTCATACGAAGATCGCGTTCGATATTTGGGGACATACGGTCAACCTCGCTTCCCGGATCGAAAACATCGGAGAACCCGGAAAGATCACCGTTTCCAAATCGGTCTACAACGACGTGCGTGATTATTTCGATTGTGCGTATATAGGTATGAAGGAACTCAAAGGTGTGGGCAGTCACGATCTTTATACGATCGATTCCATTAAGAAGAATCTGGGAGATCCGCAGTCCATGCAGACGCCGGGTCCGAATTTCAAACGTTTGTATCACGCTTTGGAAGAGGGAAAACACATCATGTTCTCCGAAGGAAAGTATCATATCTCGAATCCGGCCAAACAAGGAAAGCAGCAACCCGTTCTTGCGAGAGAATAACTCGGACTTTTCTCGCGTTTTCGAATCCGATTTCGAATGAAAATTGAAATTCGGAAATAAAACGGGATTTACCTTCCTTCCACGTATCATTCCATGTAAAGAAATCGATTTTCTTTACGACAGTGACAGCGGCAACCGATCTCATCGACTCCAATCTTTTTCCGGAACTCAGAAAGGATCTTCTTTCCTGGTTTCACAAAAACAAACGAGACCTTCCGTTTCGAATCAATAAAAACGCATATCGAATTTGGGTAAGCGAGATTATGCTGCAGCAAACCCGCGTCAACGCGATGCTTCCGATTTACGAAGCCTTCCTCCGAAGATTTCCCGAACCCAAAGCGCTGCAAGAAGCCGGCGAAGAAGAAGTCATGAAGTATTGGAAGGGGCTCGGTTATTATTCCCGTGCGAGAAACTTGAAAAAGGGCGCGGAGTTGATCGTGGAAAAACACCGAGGTTCGTTTCCGCAAAACTACGAAGAAGCGTTGTCCATTCCCGGCGTGGGAAGTTATACCGCGGCCGCGGTCTTATCGATCGCATACGGAAAACGTCATGCGGTGTTGGACGGAAACGTGAAGCGAGTGTTGTCCCGATTGTTTTTGATCACGTCCGATCCGGGTTTGAGTTCCACCAATCAATTTCTTGCGAACCTTGCGCAGGAATTCCTAACCTCCGAATCTCCCGGAGATCACAACGAAGCGATGATGGAATTGGGAGCGCTCGTTTGTGTTCCCGCTCCGAATTGCACCGCTTGTCCTTTGGAAAAACGCTGCGCCGCGAGAATTGCGGGAAAGGAAAAGGAAATTCCCGCTCCGAAATCGGTGGAGAATTGGATCGATCTGGATCTCAATTTTTTATATTTAAAATCGGAAGAAGAACTTCTTTTGGTGAAAGATCCGAAACGAAGATTTTTCAAAACGATTTATTCATTACCGTTTCGATTGGAAGGAAAACATCCGTATGAGTCGGACGAATGGATCGAAGAACTTTTCGAGGACGATCGGATCGTAAAGAACGCGATTCACGCAAGACATTCGATCACCAATCATAAGATTCGGCTTAAGTTCAGCGAACTCGAAACGAAGAACCGCAAGACAGTGGAAGCCGTTTTGCGGAAACGAAAAGACGTCGAGTTCAAATGGGTCCGAGAATCGGAACTCAAGGAAGAATTTCCTTCGTCCATCTCCGGCAAACTGAGCAAACTCAGAAATAAAAATAAAAAACATCCGGAACTTCCGGTGGGAAAATCATGAAACTCAGATCCACTGCGGAATTCGTACAAGAACTGCAAAGACAAAAGGAACTGCTCGTCATCGAGGAAGAGGTCGATCCGATCTTGGAGCTCGCCGAGATTCAAAGAAGGGTCGTCGCCAAACGAGGCCCCGCTCTTCTTTTTAAAAACGTAAAGGGTTCTCGTTTCAGCGTAGCGACCAATCTCTACGGTTCCGAAAACAGAATGAGGATCGCGTTCGGAGAAGATCCGGTTCGATTCGTACAAAAGATCGCTCATACGATTCAACACATTCTGCCTCCGACCCCTTCCAAGATTTGGGGGCTGAGAAACATCGCGTTTCAAACGCTGAAAGTCGGATTAAAAAAGGTCGGCACGGCCCCCGTTCTGGAAAACACATTAGATTCTTTGCATGAACTGCCGACGATCAAATCCTGGCCGAAGGACGGGGGAAACTTCGTGACTCTTCCCTTGGTGTATACGGAAAGTCCCAAAACCGGAAAGGGAAATCTGGGAATGTATCGGATTCAGATTCACGGTCCGATGGAAACCGGAATGCACATTCAGATTCATCGAGGCGGCGGAAATCATTACTACGAAGCCGAAAAACAGGGACAGGCTCTGCCCGTTCATATCTACGCGGGCGGTCCTCCCGGATTGACGATCGCCGCGGTGGCACCTTTGCCGGAAGAAATCAGCGAACTCATTCTCGCATCGTTATTGTTAGGTGAAAAGCTTAAAGTAAAACGCGATTCGAACGTTTCTCCTCTTCCGATCGTTGCCGACGCGGATTTTATGATTCAAGGAGTGATCCCGCCGAAGATCCGAAAGCCGGAAGGACCGTTCGGGGATCATTACGGTTATTATGCGTTGAAGCACGATTATCCGATCGTGCAGGTTCAAAAAATCTATCATCGAAAGGATGCGATCTGGCCCGCGACCGTGGTTGGCCGTCCTCCGCAAGAGGATCACTGGATCGCGGAATATCTTCAGGATCTTTTATCTCCTATGTTTCCGGTCGTAATGCCCGCGGTAAAAGGCGTCTGGGCGTACGAAGAATCGGGCGTACATTCTCTTGCAGCTGCGGTCGTTCAGGAAAGATACCAAGGAGAAGCGTTTACCGGAGCATTGCGGATTTTGGGAGAAGGGCAGTTGTCCCTGACGAAGGTGTTGCTCGTCACGGATCAAAACGTGGAGCTCAAAAACTTTAGAGAAACGTTTATTAGCGTATTAGAAAGAATGAATCCTGTTACGGACCTTCATATCTTTTCGAACATTTCCCAGGATACTCTGGATTACACCGGACCGGAAGTGAACAAGGGAAGCAAGGCGATTCTTTTGGGATCGGGTAAAAAGAAGAACGATCTCAAAACGATTTTCCGAGGCAAGTTTGCGAATTCTTCCTTTACCGATCCGAAGGTTCCGTATCCGGGAGTCTTAGTGGTTTCCGGGCCGAAGTATAAGTTTAAGGACGGAGTTCCCGCGAAACTTCTGAAAGAAAAATCGATCCGAGATTTTCTTTTCGTTTTTATCGTGGATGATTCGGAGGATGCGACTAAAAGCGATCACGACTTTATCTGGTCGATCTTTACGAGATTCGAACCCGCAGGAGATATCTACGCCGATACGAAATTAATCCGAAATCATCCGGCGCTGTATCCTCCGGTCGTAGTCGACTGCAGAATAAAAACCTGGTATCCTCCCTTGACGGAAGCGGACCCGAAAACGATCCGAAAGGTCGACGATAGATTTGGTAGACTGATAGACTCACTTTAGGAAATTTGAACCCTATGACGAAAAAAAGGTGCATCGTAACCGGAGGAGCCGGGCTGATCGGTTCCAATCTGATCGAAGAACTCAACAGACAAGGAATCGACGAGATTCTCGTCGTGGATCATCTTGGAACTTCCTCCAAATGGAAGAATCTGCTCGGTAAAAAATATTCGGACTATTTGGAAAAGGATCGTTTCCTCGAATCTGCGGTTCGTTCCGACTTATTAAAAGATTATGATATTCTGTTTCATTTGGGAGCGTGTTCCTCGACCACGGAAACGGACGCTTCCTACCTGATCGAAAACAATTTCGAATACACAAAGCTGCTCGCGAAAGAATCGTTAAAGAACGGATTGCGTTTCGTTTACGCTTCTTCCGCCGCGACCTACGGAGACGGAGCGAACGGATACGACGACAAGGCTTCGATCGATTCTTTGAAACCTCTGAACATGTACGGATATTCCAAACATATGTTCGATCTCTACGCGCAAAAACAGGGATTTCTCAATAGAATCACCGGAATCAAATACTTCAACGTGTTCGGTTACGGAGAAGGGCACAAAGGAGACATGAGAAGCGTCGTGTTGAAAGGATACGAGCAGATTAAAAAAGAGGGAAAGATCCGTCTTTTTAAATCCTACAAGCCCGAATATAAGGACGGGGAACAGAAGCGCGACTTTTTATACGCGAAGGACGCGGCAAAGATCACCGCCTATCTGGCGTTTGGCGGTCACGGCGGTCTTTACAACCTCGGGAGGGGAATCGCCGAAACATGGAACGATCTGGTTTCCGCGATCTTCGATACGTTGAAACTTCCTAAGAACATAGAGTATACTGAAATGCCCGAATCCTTAAAAGCGAAGTATCAATACTACACCTGTGCCGATACGACGAAACTGCTGAAAACGGGTTATAGCGAGGGTTTTACGAAATTGAGCGATGCGGTGAGGGAGTATGTAACCCTCCTCGATGAGGAAGAGGGTACATAACGTATTTTGAAAGTGATTTTTTAAGGATTAACCGTAGATTTTTACGATCGTACGGATCAGATCCTTGTATTTTCCGTCTTTCAGATAGTAGAAGACCTGGTTGGATTCTTTTCTGCTGGAAAGAATTCCGTTGATCTTCATTTTGCTCAGGTGTTGAGAAGCCGCAGATTGGCTGATTCCCAATAAATCCACAAGTTCACCTACGCTGTGTTCTTTCTGAGATAGGAAGAAAAGAATCTGCAGACGGTCTGGGTGAGCGATCCCCTTGATTCCGCGAATTGCCGATTCCAACTGGTTTTTCTTTAATGCTGATTTTTCTTTAGACATTGTTTTACTCTTTTTTTTATTTCTAAAAGAAGAAGATGCTTTTCTTTTTAGACTCGCTTTACCGTTTTAAGTCCATTCAGTTTTGTTAAACTAGTAAATCTCAATTCGGTAAATTACGGTCTATTGTATTATAATTTTATCTTAGTGTAAAGTTCTTTTCTTAAAAAAATGATTTCCGATTAAATTTTTACTCCACCTGATATTTCTAATACAACTCCGGACACTAAATCGTTGTTAGCAATGAACTCAGCAGTGAGCGCGATTTCATAAGGTTCTCCTAATCTACCAATCGGTATAAGAGCTTCCCATTTTTTTAATGCTTCCGGATTCATATCCTTCATAACCATTTCTGTTTTTATAAATCCGGGCGCAATACCTGCCACACGAATGCCGTATCTACTTAACTCTTTTGCCCACAGTTTTGTCATTGCGGCAACACCGGCTTTTGCGGCGGAATAATTCGTTTGTCCCGGGTTGCCGTGCATCGCAACCGACGCAATCGGAATGATAACACCTTTGCTGTTGCTTTCGATCATCTGGATCGCCGCTTCTCTTCCCGTAAGAAACACTCCGGTAAGATTCACGTCGATGACGGATTGCCAATTCGATAAGGACATTTTAGAAACGACTTTGCCCGTTTCCTTATCCGTTTTTACGAGAAGACCGTCTCTTAAGATTCCGGCGTTCAATACTGCGACATCCAAACTTCCGAAATGTTTTACCGCAGACTGCATAAGCTTTTCTGCATCTTCTTCTTTGGATACGTCCGCTTTGAAAGAGAATACTTCCGCTCCTAAAGCTTTGATGTCGTTTTCGGCTTCTTTCAGTTTTTCTTCAGATATGTCTGAAAGGACGATTTTTGCCCCTTTTTTGGCGAAATGCTCCGCCATCGCTTTTCCAAGTCCGCCTGCGGAACCGGTTACAAGTACTGTTTTCCCTTTAATGTCCAAGATTATTTTCCTTTAATTCTTTGCTTCTAATGCTTATATAACGTTCCGAAAACGGGATTTCGACTCTTGCAATCGTTTGGTGTTCGTGAGTCATGATACGGAATAGGTGCGGATCTATATTCTCACTTTTTAATAGAATCATAATCAGAGCGATTCCCAATCCGGCGCCTTCCGTGTTGTCCATATTGTCCATGTAGAATTCGGCGATATCGTTATAACCCATCGCTTTTCTCATCTTCTCCCGCATCCGTTCCTCTTCCTCTTCAATTACGGGAGTATTATTCGTTACCTCGACGACAACACCTTCGTTCGTATAAGTAATGTTTAATTTTACAGAAATGCCGCGAGCAAGACATCGCTTGCCATATTCGTCCGCCATCTTCTCGGAGAACTTCGCTTTAAAAGCGGTAATTCCTTTTTCATAATGTTCAGGATTTCGAATATCCAATCCTTCGTCTTCGAAAAAGACCCTCTTCTGATTGGCTTTCACTCCGTTGATGGACATCTCTTTGGTGATTGTATACAACATCTCGATGTATCGGGTTTGGCCGACCTTGGTTAAGATTTCCGTAATAATTCGGAGAACGTATTTTTCAAGTTTGGAGTTCATCCGGGAGGATTGAACCGTGATTCGGGAACGAGTTTGAATGAGTTCGGACAGCTTTTGATCTAAGTCTTGAAAACTTTTTGCCATATTTCTTTAAATCCCCGCGGTATACCGGACGCTACAAATTTCCCTGTCAGTTTCGATCATAAAGAGATGGAATCAATCAAATTCCAGAATTACGATATTCTAAAAATCGGATAAATCAGAAAAATTCGGAACGATTCCTTTCTCCGTTCCGATCGTTAGAATTTCTGAATTCTTTTTAAAACAGAAAGGGACTACCGGATTCATAACCTATCGTCGGCATGTTTTTCTCAGAGGTTCACAAAAGATTCCATTCTAAATTCTTCATATTTGAATTTGATACATAGGCTCCTTCGTTTTTATAAGAAGGGAATTGCTCTTAGGAATCGATCTTTCTTCCGCGTTCTCGACCCGTTCGTTCGAACGCTAAGTGATAAAACCGATTTCCTTTTGGTTCCAACGATTTTCTTTTTCGGTCGTTTCGTTAGGCGAAGAAGGGAATACGAATCCGATTCTGCGTCTTGGAAAAATAAAATTCAATTTCGGGTAAAAAATGATTGCAATCATTTGTATAGCAATTATATGAAGGGTATAATTTGTTTAGTATTTAGAGGAACCTATGCTCAAGACACTGAATATAAGAGATTTCGCTCTTATCGAAGAAGCCTGTATCGATTTTCAAAAAGGAATGACGGTGATCACCGGTGAGACCGGCGCCGGAAAGTCTCTGATCCTGGACGCGATTTCCTCGCTTTTGGGAGGGAAAAGCAGCCCGATGGAAATTCGAACCGGGGCGCCGCGTTATGTGTTAGAGGGCGCCTTTGATCTTTCTAAAAATCCGGCGGCGCTGGAATGGTTGAAGGAGAAAGGGTTCCCGTACGAATCCAAAGAACTTACGCTTCACAGAGAATGCAGCCGAGATGGAAAGTCCCGGATTCTCATCAATCAATCTTTGGCTTCTTCCACGACGCTCCGCGGTTTGGGAGAATTGCTCGCGGAAGTTCACAATCAGAACGATCAGATTCTTCTTTTGGATCGAGGAGAACAGCTCGATATCATCGATCTGCACGCGGGTTTGATTCCTCTTCGAAACGAAGTGAAGGAATGTTTTCTTACTTACAGAAGTTTAAAGAAACGTTTGGAGGAACTTCGTAAAAACGAAGAGGAAAAATTCAAACGGATCGAATTTCTCAACTTTCAAATCAAGGAGATCAAAGAAGCCGATCTCAAAGACGGAGAGGAAGAAAGTCTAGTCCAAGAGGAACATCTCCTTGCGCACGGAGAACTTCTTGCGGAGAATTACGAAATTCTGTCTTCCTATCTTGCCGACAGCGAATCCGCGATTCTCCCTTCGTTTCCGAGACTTTTGATGGCCGCGGAAAAGATCAAATCGATTCAACCCGATTTCGGCAAGACCTTGGATTCGTTACAGGAGATTTACATCCAACTCAAGGAGATCAATTCTTCCGTTTTGGATGAGAAGGAAGAGATCTTCTTCTCTCCGGACAGACTTCAATTCGTTCAATCCCGTTTGGATCTGATTTCCAAACTGAAAAAGAAATACGGCTCCAATCTTTCGGAGATTCTCGACTGCAAAAACAAAGCGGAACAGGAACTCGAAGCGATGGAAAAGAATTCCAAGAACAAAGAATCTATGGAAACCGAAATCGAAAAGGTGACTTCCCGACTCGGTTCTCTTTCGATTCAACTTTCCAAAGCAAGGAGAGAATCCTTGATCCGATTCGAGTCTTCTTTGAAATCGGAACTCGAACAACTCGGAATGCCGGGCGCCGCCGTGCAAGTCGTTCTCCGCTGGGAACCGAGTCCCGAGGGAGAAGTTTCGGCCTCCGGCAAGAGTTATATCGTAAACGAATCCGGTCTGGATCAGCTTGAGTTTTACTTTAGTCCGAATCCGGGAGAAAAACCGAGACCGCTTCGTAAGATCGCTTCCGGCGGAGAAGTTTCCCGAGTAATGCTTGCGATCCGTTCCATTCTTGGAAATCAATCGAATCTGCGCGTGTTGATTTTTGACGAGATCGATTCCGGTTTGGGTGGAGAGATCGCGATCGATGTGGCCCGCAAACTCAGAAACTTGGCGGCCAATCACCAGCTGATCTTGATCACTCACTTGCAGCAGATCGCATCCGCCGCAAACGATCATCTGAAAATCAGCAAATCCGTGGAAGGCGGTAGGACTTTTTCGAAAGCGGAATTCTTGAGTTTAGAAGAACGAACTTTGGAACTTGCGAGAATGATTTCGGGTCAGAGGGTTTCAAAAGGCGCTCTTGAACACGCTAAGGAATTGCTGAAAAAACAGGCGGTCTAACGGTGCGGGTTTTTTCATTTGGAATCCCTGTAAAAAGGAGGCACGCAGATTAGAAAACTGTTTGGCAGCCACAAGAGAGTTTTAAACTCTACTTCTGGGAGAATTTTATTCAAATGTTTTTAGCCAAGTCCGATTCTCTAATTTCTGCGATTCCTCCGGAATCCGTACCGATTATCATAGTTTTAGTTTCCATCATCGGTTTTACCATCATCATTGAAAGACTGATTTACTTCTCTAAGTGGAAGCCGATCACACCGGACGATTGGCGCTCCGTAAAAGATTTATTCCGTCAAAAAAATTGGGACACCGCAGCCGATTATCTCAAAGGCATCAACAACGGTCCCGCTTCCATCGTTCTCCAAGCGGGTATCGAATCCTCCCGTAAAAATTCGGATGCCGCAGAAGATGAAATGCTATCCGCAGGTTTTGCGCAGATTCTGAAGATGGAACGTTTTCTTTCCGGACTCGGAACGATCGCGACGATTTCTCCTCTTCTCGGAGTTTTAGGAACCGTTCTCGGGATCATTCGCTCCTTTGAAGAAGGATCGGGAACCAGAGGGGCGGAAGTGGGGATCAGCGAGGCCTTGATTACGACCGCGATGGGACTTGCAATCGCGATTCCGGCTTACGTTGCTTATAACTACTTTCAAAAGAAAAAGGAAGATACGATAGCCGAAATGGAAAACCTTTCCGGTCAGGCTCTCAAATATCTGAAATAAATTATGAAATTCAGAAAGTTCCGATCTTCCGCAAGCAGAGGAGGCCAAATCGAATTGGCTCCTCTCATCGACGTTATTTCTTTTATCGTCATTTATTTTTTGATGAACGCGACTTTGGAAAAATCGACGGTGATGAAGATCGAACTTCCGCGTTCTTCTTCCACCGCGCAGGAAAAGAAAAAGGACGAACTCGTAATTACGGTCAACAAGGACGGAAAGATTTTTCTGGATAAGGACACCGATCCGGTTCCTTTGGAAAAACTCACCGAAAAGATCAACGTCTTTCTCGGACCTGCGGATAAAAGAGAACCCGGTAAAAATCGAGTCATCATCCGCGGGGACGGAACGGCGAGCTATCAAACCGTGATCAAAGTAATCGATAAGGTAAACGAGGCGGGAGTGAGTAAGTTTAACCTAGCCATGGTTAGACAAACGGGTTCCGGAGAAAAATAAACAATCTTCGGTTAGACGGTTTGGTTCTGTAAACATATATCTGGTGGCTTGTCTTTTACTTTGAAAAGAATATTCTCCTTAACTCTGAAAGGATCCGTATTAGCAATTCTTTTAGGACTGTTATTCTATTCGGGCGAACTGACTCAGCTTCTCTCCAAGCGAACCGATTACATCGGCAAGGTCGTCAAAGAAATCAAATTCAAGGGAAACAAAAACACTCCCGACGGCGACCTCGAGTCCATGCTCGACATGAAGGTCGGAAAAACCCTTACCAAAAAAGTTCTCGATAAAGACTTAAAGACCTTATTCAACTCCGGATTCTTTTACTTTGTGGACATCCAAGCGGAAGACGTGCAGGACGGAGTTCGCATTATCGTGGACTTAAAGGAACGACCGCGGGTTCGGGACGTGGAGTTCGTCGGAGCCGACGAAGTTTTTCCCGCCGACTTGCGCGACAAACTTCCTCTCAAAGACAACGAAGTCATCACACCCCAAAAGATCACCAAATCCAGAGATTTGATTCTTCAGAAATACAGGGACGAAGGATTCTTTCTCGCGTACGTAAAAGTGGAACTCGGCAAACCAGATCCGAAGACGAACTTGGTTCGCGTTCGTTTTATCATCGACGAAGGGGAAGAGATTCCCGTTTCCAAGATCAACGTCTACGGAAACGAATCCGTGGAAACATCGGAACTTCTTTCGGTGATGGAGATGAAGGAAGAAGGCGTGTTCGAAGGAGGAAACTTCAAAGAGTCCTCGTTTGAAAAGGATAAGGACACGATCATCGCCTATCTCAAGAGTAAGGGTTACCTCGACGCCGAACTCATGCGCGAAGGTACGAACTGGGAGATTCACTGGGAGAATCCCGAGAAAAAAGACAGACGCGTTATCATCGTAAACATCAAGATTTCCGAAGGTCAGGTTTATTTCTTCAACGGTTATACGTTGAATCACGATATGTCCTTGGACGGAGAAGGGCGCCCTCTCTTCTTAAACAAGGAAAAGAATCCGCCCGAAACTCCGAAGGATGATTTTAAACCGCTTTTCACCCCTAAAGAAATCGAAAAGAATTTGGATTACAGCGACGGGGACATCGGAGTCATCTTCGACGAGACTCGTTTTATGCGGGACCGTGGAACGATGAACGAACTCTACAGTTCGAAAGGATATCTGTTCGCTCAGGTCATTCCGCGCAGAAAGGTGATCTCTCTCGATCGCGAAAATATCGAGTATTACGAGAATTGCTACAGCAGAAAGTCCGAAGAGGAAAGAAGAATTTGCGAAAGCGAATATACGCAGCTTCACGTCAAACGCCTTCGCCAGCTCTACAACACCAAACCGGAGTTGCACGGTAAAAAATTCGTTCACGTGGATTTTAACATCCGCGAGAACAACCTCGCTTACGTGGAGAACGTAATCATCAAAGGAAACAAGAAGACCCAGGATCGAGTGATTCGACGCGAACTTCTTTTCAAACAAGGGGATCTTTTCAATTCCACTCTCGTAAACCGTTCTCGGGAAAGAATTTATAACCTCGGCTATTTCAAGGAAGTCAACTTCAACATGAGACCGGGTTCGGATCAAACCAAGATGAACCTCATCATCGAAGTTTTAGAACAACCGACAGGCACG
The DNA here is from genome assembly GCF_003545925.1 of Leptospira yasudae. Lineage (NCBI taxonomy): Bacteria > Pseudomonadati > Spirochaetota > Leptospiria > Leptospirales > Leptospiraceae > Leptospira > Leptospira yasudae. The sequence goes on from NZ_QHCU01000004.1 coordinate 494,846, forward strand.
GTCTCCATGGGGGGCGGTTACGGAACGATCACCGGATTTTCGATCTTTACCGAAGTCGGGGAAAACAACCTGAATGGAACCGGTCAAAAAATTTCGGGACGTCTGGAATTCGGTCCGTATCGAAGATTGTTTCAGATTACTTGGACGGAACCTTGGCTCTACAATAAACCTTGGTCTCTTTCTCTTTCGCTTTTTTATTCTTCGAGAATTTACAACGTGGGCGCCGTTTCGATTACGGAAAACAACAACCAGCAGTCCATCAAGGAACAGGCGATTTATTCCAGGGACGGGGTCGGTTTTACGGTGGGGATCGGTCATAGGATCTTCATCAACTGGACGCATTTTCATAGATATTCTCCGAGTATTTACGCTTCGACGAATCCTTCCTCCCTTGTTTCGGATCAGGTTCTTGCCGAGGTTCGTAGAGGTTGGCAGTTCCGTTCGCAACTTTCGAACGGGATCGCGTATGATATTCGGGACAACGTATTCAACCCTACACAAGGATACGATCTTCTCTTTCAGATGGACAACGTCGGACAGGCGTTAGGCGGGCAATCCCACTTCGACCAATATCGCGTTCTTGCGGAATACTATCATACCTGGTTCGATTACAGCTTCTTCGGTTTGTTTAGAAACAACGCTCTGAGACGCTGGAGAGTCGTGCAGGAATTCAGAAGTTCGTCTCTCTTCACGTTCCAACGAGTTCCGTATTACGGAAAACAGGACCCGATTCAAAATCCGTATATTCAGTTGCAGGATTTGCAATTCTTGGGCGGATACGAATCCCTCCGCGGTTGGTTTTACAACGACGCGAAATATCCCGCCGAGTGGCGGGACGGGGCCGCGAGCCGTATGATCTTCGGTTCGGAAATTCGTTTTCCGATTGAGCCCACCTTACTCTGGTTAGTCGCTTTCTTCGACGCGGGAGCCTTGTATGAGGAGGTCAATCGAGCCCAAGGTGTGAGAAGAGATCTTTTTACGACATACGATCAGCGAATCCGGGAAGCACAGCTCAAGGATCCGGTCGGATACGCGCTCACGAACCACTACAATCTCAGTGCGTTGCGCAAAGCGGATTATACGTATGAGGAACTCAACAACCCGGCCAACCTGGTTCTTTCGGGTAATAACGTCGCTTTGGATAAATTCCGATTCTCCTGGGGGATCGGTCTTCGGATTCAGATCCCGGTTCTTCCGCTCCGGATTTACTTCGCGCAGAAGTTGAAATACACGGGGGTTGCGGAACATCCGTTTACGAAATTCGATTCCGACAACGCATTTCAGTTTGTGTTCGGGATCGGAGATTATAGATTTTAACCGTGGATCCTCTTTTAGTTGGATTAAACGAAGAACAAAAAAAAGCCGTTCTTCAGGTTTCCGGTCCGGTTCTCATCTTGGCCGGCGCGGGTTCCGGAAAAACCAGAGTCATTACGCATAGAATCGCGAATCTTCTCGTCAATCACGGAATCGACCGGATCTGCGCGGTGACTTTTACGAATAAAGCCGCAGCGGAAATGTTGGAACGGGTCAAAAGTCTCGTTCCGTTTATCCCCGCCAATCTTCAAATCAAAACCTTTCACTCTCTTTGTCTTTATATCTTACGAAGAGAAGCTTCTTTCTTCGGTTTTGACAGCGGTTTTACCGTGTACGATACGACTTTGCAGGAATCGCTTCTCAAACAAGTCGTGAAGGATCTTTCTCTCGATCCAAAATTTTACAAACCTTCCATGCTCGGAAATTATATCAGCGGACTCAAAGACAAGATGTTGTCTCCCGAAGCGTATCTGGAAAAGGAAGGACGCACCGATTTTTCAAAAACGGTTTCCGCCGTTTACAGAGAATATGAAAAACGAAAAGACGCGAGCCGCGCGTTCGACTTCGGAGATCTCATCTGGAAAACGGTTCAGCTCTTTCAAAAGTCGCCGGATGCGATCGCAAAGTATCGTCACAAATGGGAATACGTGATGGTCGACGAGTATCAGGATACGAACAAGGTCCAATACGAACTCGTTCTTCTTCTCGCGGGAGAAAAAAGAAATCTCTGCGTCGTGGGCGACGACGATCAGTCCATCTATTCTTGGAGAGGAGCGGACATCGGAAACATTCTCAACTTCGAAAAGGATTTTCCCGAATCGGTCGTAATCAAACTCGAAGAGAACTACCGTTCTTCTTCGAACATCATTCTCGCAGCGTCGAAAGTCATCTCGAACAACACGCAGAGAAAGCAAAAGGAAATCTTCACGAACAATCCGGAAGGTTCTCCCGTCGTTTTAAACGAGTACGAAAACGAGTCAGAGGAATCGCACGGAGTAGTAACGCGAATTCGCTCGGCATATTCTTCGGGAACGGAATATAAGAATATTGCAATATTCTATAGAACGAACGCCCAATCCAGATACTTCGAGGAAACCCTGCGCAAGTTGGCGATCCCGTATAAGATCTTCGGGGGTTTTCGATTTTTCGATCGTGCGGAGATCAAGGACTTTATCGCGTATCTCAACGTGGTTTCCAATCCGCTCGACAGCGTTTCTTTACTACGAATCGTGAATTATCCCCCGCGAGGAATCGGTGATTCCGGCATCGATAAGATCCGTGAATTCTCCCTGGAAAACGGAATTTCTCTTTTGGAAACGCTCGGAAAAGAGGACATTCCTCTCAAAAAAGCGGCCAAAGCAAAAGGGAAAGAACTCTATCATCTTTTCAACGATCTGATCGAAAAATCGGAGAAAGGTTCCGCGCCTTCGGAAATCGCATTAGAACTTTTGAATCGATCCGGACTCATGTCCCATTTCAAGGAAGAGGGAACGGAAGAATCGATCGCGCGACTGGAAAACCTTCAGGAGCTCGTGAACTCCATTGAGGAATACGAAAAAAATTCGGATTCTCCCTCTTTGGAGGAATATCTGAATCAGATCAGTCTTCTGACCAGCGAGGAAGACACGAAAGAACTGACCGACTACGTGAACCTGATGACGGTGCATAACGCGAAGGGATTGGAATTCAAAATCGTATTTTTGTCCGGATTGGAAGAGGGCACGTTTCCTCACAGTATGAGCTTGGAAGATTCTCATTTCGGAGACGAAGAAGAAAGAAGACTTTTCTACGTAGCTCTCACCCGCGCGCGGGAGGAACTCTATCTGAGTTATTGCAGAACTTCCCGCAAGTTCGGTAAGGTGGAAGATCGGATTCCGTCCCGATTTTTATCCGAGGTTCCGCGGGAATGTTTCGGAGATCGGGGTTACACCGCTCGGGAGCGCACTGCTCGAAGACCGCAGGGACCGCCTTTGGCTTCTAAGATCCGCGAAGTCGTGGAAGAAGAATTTGATTCCGGTTTTTCCCAAGCTCCGAATCCGGATAACGCCTTTCTCAAGCCGGGGGACCGTGTAAAACACAAGCAATTCGGAATCGGGACGATTGTATCCGTTTCCGGAAAGGAAAAAAACACCAAGGTTGGAATCCGCTTCGGAAACGTGGAGAAGAACTTTTTTGTTGCCTACACCCCGCTCGAGAAATTATAAGGAAGGGGTAAGTTTGCCCCTCTAAAATCCGATACTTATAGCAGAAACAGGAAACCCAGATGAAGAATATATTCGTGATTTCACTCTTACTCCTCTTATCTTTTGCGGGCCTTCAAGCGGGAAAATCCCAAGGCGTCGTGGAAGAATTCAACAAGGTCGAAGAATTCAATAAAAACGTTAAGCTTTCGGATTCCGTCAAAAAGGCGACCCTAGAAAAGAATCTGCTTTCCGCGGTGAAATATACGCTTCATCACAGGTATCTCGAATACAAAGAGATCACCAAGGATCTGAACGCGGAAACCATGCTCTACGAACCTCAAAAAGGAACGTATACGGTTTACGTGAAGTTTAAGAAGTATCTGTTCTTTTACAGTTTCAAAATGGATCCGGAAATCTATCTGCAAACTCCGGAAAACGAAGTTTTCTATCTTCGTCCGGAAAATCTCGACGATCCTCACAAGGAAAGCGCGACTACTCCGGATAAAACCGGAAAGTAATCTCTTACGAGTGTCTTCACTTTTGGATTCGATTCAATATCTTCAGCCCGCCGTGGACGCCGTCCTCGAAGCGGGCAAAATCATATTAGAAATCTATCATTCCGATTTTAAGGTCAAGGATAAGGGAAAGAACGATCCCGTAACCGAAGCCGATGTGAAAGCCGGTCAACATATCACCGAGCGTCTTGCGTTTACGAAGATTCCGGTGCTCTCCGAAGAGGATTCGGAACGAAAGGATATTTCGCAACTTCCGGCTGCCTGGATCTTGGATCCGATCGACGGAACTCGAGAATTCGTTGATAAAAATCCGGAATTCGCGATCAGCTTGGGTCTTTCTATCGGAGGTAAGGCGGTTCTCGGGGTCGTTTTCAATCCCGTAACTCGAGAACTCATCTACGGAGATGCAAACTTCGGTGTCGCGTATCAAATTGTCGAATCCGCTTGGAATACCTATCCGATTCAAACGCAAACTCTTTCCAAGATGCTCGAGGTTTCCGAACCCGCTCGAAAGATTTTGATCTCTCGAACCGAGGAACGGGAAGGATTGTTTCGTTCTACCGTCGTTCCTTCTGGTTGGGAATTTTCGGCGATGGGATCGATTGCGTATAAGCTTGGTTTGGTGGCCGCCGGTAAGGCCGCGCTTTCGATTTCCTTAAAGCCGAAAAACGAATGGGATATCTGCGCTGGAATCGCACTGATCTTGGCGTCCGGAGGTTCCGATTTAGAGATCCGTTCGGGAAAACCCTATTTGTTTCAGACCGTTTCCGGAAGGGGAGAGGGATTGATCGCGGGACATTCCCGGTCTCTCGAACAAGTCTGGGAAGCATCGAAATCAAACTTTCAATCCGGTCTTCGCGACTGGAAGTGAAAACGTATTTTCTTTACCGTCAAGGATATGAAGAAAAAAGAATATTCAAAAATGTCAATGGAAACGATTCGAATCGGAGTCGACGCGCGTCCGTTTTCCACACCCGTTTCCGGTGTGGGGAAAATGATTCACAGCGCTTTGCTCGATCTGGGAAAGGACCCTAGTTTCGAGTTTTATCTTTTTTCGCACCGGGATCTTCATCCGAGTTACGCCAATCTTTTGAATCTTCCCGGAATCAAGTTCATCAAAGGAGAAGGAATTCTTTCTAAAAAAGGAGGGCTTTACTTTGCGATCGCTCTGCCTCTTCAATTGAGAAAGATTCCTCTCGACCTTTTTTGGGGAACGCAACAGGTGTTTCCCCCGTTTCTATCCGAAAAGACCGCGACCGTTCTGACATACAACGATCTGGTCGCGTATCGTTTTCCGGATACGATGCGGACTCTGGCAAGAATCCAACAGAAATTTTATCTTTCCCGTTCGATCCGACGCGCGGATAAATTGCTTCCGATCTCCCAATCCACCGCCGACGAGGTTTCCTCCTTTTTCGGAATTCCACCGGAAAAGATGCAGGTCGTTTATCCGGGAATCGAACTTTCCGAGTTTCAAGGTTTGCTCAAACAAAAACCGGGAGAACGCGTTTCATCCCTTCCGAAAAAATATTTCCTTTCCGTTTCCACCGTGGAACCGCGAAAAAACTATCAGTTTCTGTATCGAGCCTATTTGGAATATTCAAAAAATGTAAAGAAGAATCAGCGGTATTCCTGGGTGATCGGCGGAAAGGCGGGCTGGGAAGATCCTGCTTTTATCGAACTTCTTCGCAGCGAAGAAAGCAAGGCGGCTGGAATTCTCTGGATCGAAAGTCCTTCCGACGTAGAACTCGCACACATGTACAAGGGATGTTCCCTGTTTTTATTCTCTTCCTTGTATGAAGGATTCGGAATTCCTCTTCTCGAAGCGTTGAGTCTGCAAAAACCCGCGATCGTAACCGATCTGTCCGTGTTCCGCGAAATCGGAGGAAACCAAATCCGTTATCTGGAATTGAAGGAACCGTTGTGGACCTCCGCGCTTTTGGAATTTTCCAAAAAGCCGTATCCGGGTAATAAGGTCGACATTCGAAAATTCTACCGAAGCGTCGCGGCAAAAACGATCGCCGATCAGATTCGAGCCGTTCTCAAATCGAAAACCACTTCCTCCAGCCGCTAAGTCGGTTTAACGTACCGGAAAATTCCAGTCCGATTTTCGAATCGATTTGAAGGTGAATTCGTTGACGGTCAAGGGGTTGCAGGCGAACGCTGACTTCCGAATCTCCGTCCTGAAATCCCAAATAGTCGGGGAGAAACTCGAGTTTTCGTTTTTTCTTCGAGTTGATCGATGTTTCGTCTAACGGAATCAGAAACGTTTTGGATTCTTCCTTTCCTTTGAGAAGAATCACGATTCCGTTCTCCTTGATTTCCAACCGCGCTTTGCGGTTCGTTTCCGAAAAATACGGCTCTTTTTGTGCAGGAGTGGAGATCATTCCCGCACCGGAAAAAAGATCGTTCTTAAAATAACCTAAGAATTCTTCGCGACCTGAGAAGTAATTGTAAAAGACCGGATTCACTGGAGGTGATCCTAATTTGAACGCACCCCTTGCGTTGGAAAGATTTTTTCCTTTTCGATTCTTTCCCTTTCTTTTACGATGATGGATGTGATGCGCATTTTCCGGGTGATTTTCCCCATCGTTTTTTTATTGTTGTCCGCTTGTAATTCCTCCAAGGAAGAATCCGTTCTCTATAAACTTTCTTTGTATGATTTGGAAGGCCGTTCCGTTTCTCTTAAAGAATACAAGGGAAAGGTTTTGCTTTTGGACGTATGGGCTTCTTGGTGCGAACCTTGTAAGGAAGCGGTTCCCGTGTTGGAAAAACTTTCCAAGGACTTGCAAGGGAAGAATGGAATTCTTCTCGGGATCAACACCGAACCGGAACTTTCCAAAGAGGAACATCTCAAAGCCGCGAAAGAATTCGGTATGACGTATCCGTTTTATGTGGATAAGGATTTTGCGTTCGTGAACGAGTATAAGGTGGAAGGTCAACCGGCCTTGATTGTCTTTAGTCCTTCCGGAACCTTGTTGAAAGTTCAGTACGGAATCAGGGAACGGGATTATCCGAAACTCAGAGCGAGTTTTTCCAATTGGTTCAGTGCACCATAGTATGGCATAACAAGTCAAATAAATAGGATCTTCTCGGCTGCATTTTGAAAAAAAGGGTTTATTTCTCAGGTTCCCTATTTACCTTTGAATCCTCGTCCGACAGCTTCTATGTCGGAATCCCTAAGTTGCTTTAACTAAAGATATCAGGAGTTAAATGAGTTTCATGGCGGAGAATTTAGCGCAGCTATTTCGCGAATCCGCGGAAAAATTCCGGGACCTACCGGCTTTCTTTTCCAAAGATTCTAAAAAGGATTATACCCCGACTACTTACGGTCAATTGTACGAGCAAGGAATCCAACTTGCGGAAGCTCTGATCGAACTGGGCGTTCAACAGAGACAAAGAGTGGGTTTACTGGCGGACAACCGCATCGAATGGATTATCGCGGATTACGGCGTTATTCTTGCCGGCGCGGCTGACGTTCCTCGTGGAACCGATATTACGGATTCCGAAATCGTTTATATTCTCAATCACTCGGAAGTGGAAGTCGTTTTCGTTGAGAACGATAAGATGCTCGAAAAGTTCAACCGCAACAAATCGCAGTTAACGAACGTAAAGACCATCATTCTGATGGACCCAGCGAGTTCCGCTCCGGGCGTTTTGAAAATGCAGGATCTGATCGAAAAGGGTAAGAAGCTGCGCGAAGGCGGTTCTAAAAAAGCGGAAGAAAGAGTCGCCGCGATTTCACCCGAAGATCTTTTTACTCTCATTTATACTTCCGGAACCACGGGACTTCCGAAAGGCGTTATGTTGAAACATTCCAACATGATGCATCAAGTGAACAACGTAAGTCCGATGTTGAATATCAAATCGAACGCACGTCTCCTTTCCATTCTTCCGATTTGGCACGTTTTCGAACGCGTGGTGGAATATGTTTGTATCGGTCTCGGCGCGGCGACGTATTATACGAACGTTCGCGATCTTCGTCAGGATTTGGCGACCGTTAAACCTACGTTTATGGGTTCCGCTCCAAGACTTTGGGAAAATATCTACAACGGGATTTATACAAGAATCAACGATCCCGCGCAGACTCCTGCGCTTCGTAGAGGTCTTTTCAAACTTGCGTATTTCTTTTCCAGCAAAAAGAACCAAGCGGTTCGTTTCTTGAAAGGAATCGAAGTGGATTATACCGGAAGAAATCCGATCGGATCTTTGTTTTACGGAATTCTTATGGTGATTCAGTTCCTTCTTACGGGGCCGTTTACGCTTACGATCATAGCGGGCGCGTTAGGCGCTTATTTCGCGGGAACCGATCTTTACTTTTTGAGTTCTCCGCTTTATACGATCGCCGGGCTTGCGGTTCTTCTGAACAGCTTCACTCTGGACCGAATCGTTTTAGCGAAAATCAGAGCGGCTACGGGAGGACAACTCAAAGCGTCCATCTCCGGCGGGGGCGCGCTTCCGAGACACGTGGATGAATTTTTCGGAAACATCGGGATCAACGTTTTGGAAGGTTACGGTATGACCGAAACTTCTCCCGTGATTTCCGTAAGAACGTTCGAAAAACTCATCATCGGTTCCGTGGGTGTGATCGTTCCCAAAACGAAACTCCAGATTCGAAACGACAACAACGCCGTATTGACCGAAATCGACGAAAACGGCCAGATTACCCAAGGAAAGCTGGGCCTCAAGGGAATCGTTTTCATCAAGGGACCTCAAGTGATGAAGGGATACTTCAAAAACGAAGAGGCGACCTCCAAGGCGATTTCCGACGGCTGGATGAACACCGGCGACATGGGGATGATCAACTTCAAAAAGACCCTGACTCTTACCGGTCGTGCGAAGGACACAGTGGTTCTTCTCGGCGGAGAAAACGTCGAACCGGTCCCGATCGAAAACAAACTCCAAGAATCCGCTTATATCAGCCAGTGTATGGTGATCGGTCAGGATCAGAAAAACTTGGGAGCGATCGTTGTTCCCGATTTCGAAAAACTGCAAGAATGGGCGAAAGAAAACGGAATCAACGAAGCGAGCAACGAGAAGCTGATCGAAAATCCGAAGATTTACGATCTTTTCAGAAAGGAAATCAAGGCCTTGAACAACACGAAAAACGGGTTCAAGTCTTTCGAACAGGTGACTCCTTTCATTCTGATCGCGAAGCCGTTCGAAGTGGGCGACGAACTCAACAACATGATGAAGATGAAGCGCCACGTGATCACCGAAAAATACAGCGACAAGATCAAGAAAATCTACTCTACCAACCAAGATTAGAAGTTTCCGATATTTTGGATCGTTTCAAAGCCGGCCGATTTCGGTCGGCTTTTTTATTTCTTCTGAGAATTTGCGGTCGTACCGATAGAATTTGTATATGGCCGGTACTCAGAAAAAAATCCAGAAATCCTCCGTATTTTCCCCATCGGGACACGGGGATTTATACGCGCTCGACAATCTCTATCTTTCTCCGCTCCGGGAAAACGAGGTCTGGGATTTGTCCAACGTAAGCGCGTTTTCTCCTCTGAATTTCGGATTTCTTTGTATGAGATCGGTTCTGGCCGCTCATGCCGAATCGAAGATCGCCGTTCAAGGAATGAGTTCCGGATTTATCCGGGGACTTTCCAAAATCGACGGATTTGAAGATTGGGATCTTTTCGAATCGAAGGGGTTTGTTCCGAAAGTTTTCGGAACGACGCTTCCGATGAGCATGAATTCATCCATCCACGAAATTCTCAACCCGGCGCTTGCGAGTTATGAAAAGGAACTCTTCGAAGAATGGAATCCGAAAGCGGTCACTCTCGCCGGCCGATGGGAAAACCGCGAAATTTTGATCGCGGGTGCTGCGCTTCCCGAAGACGAGAAAAATCTTCCGAAATTATTGAAGGAATTGATCCAAACCTTTTCCGGGAAAAGCGGAAAATTCTATCTGAGAACCGATAAACATTCGTATCTTTGTCTCAAAAAGGAAAAAGAAAGTCTCGGCCCCGTTTTCTTTCAGGAAAAGGAAAAACACTGGGATTCTTTCGTTTTTCTAATATTAGAAATCGAGAATATTTAACTCAAGTGTTTGCTGAAGAGGAAGGCTTCGATATTTTCGTAGTTTTCCTCCTCCGAAAGTTCGAGAATCTTTTTGACCAAGGTTCCCGCCTGATGAAGCGAAATCGAACGGATGATCTTTCGAATCGGAGTTAGAAAGGGAATCGAAACGGAAAGATCGCGAATCCCGATTCCGATCAAAAAGATCGTAAAGTTCGTATCCGACGCGAGTTCCCCGCAAAGACTCAACGGTTTATCGTAATCCCTCGAAACTTCCACGATTCGGATCAAGGCTCGTAAAAAAGCGATGTGATACGGATTGTAAAGGGAAGAAACGTGGATGTTGTTTCGATCCACGGCCATGATATATTGCAAAAGATCGTTCGTTCCCACGGAAAAAAAGTCGGCTTCTCTCGCGATCAAATCCAACGCGGAAACCGCGGCGGGAGTTTCGATCATCGCTCCCACCTTGATCTTCTTATTGTATTTTTCCTTGTTTGCCGCAAGTTTGCGTTTGCATTCTTCCAAGAGCGCGCGGGTTCGAATGATTTCGGCCGGACCGGTGATCATCGGCAGAAGAATGCTTACGTTTCCGTACGCCGATGCCCGTAAAATCGCCGTTAGCTGCTCGGAGAACCATTCCGGGTTGGACAGGGAATAACGGATTCCTCTGTTCCCGAGAAACGGATTCTCCTCCAATTCTCCCGTTGAAAATTTATCGGCTCCGATGTCAAAGGTTCGAATCGTTACCGGTTTGTCTTCCATTCCCTCCGCGATCGCTTTGTATGCGAGGAACTGTTCCTCTCCGGAAACGTTGCTGTCTTGGTATTTTAAGAATAAGGATTCGCTTCGAAATAATCCCACTCCTTCCGCGCCGAACTTCAACGCTTGCTCGCAGTCGAGTTCCGTTTCCAGATTGCATTTGATTCGTACCCGGATTCCGTCCTTGCTGACGGCTCGCATTTTTTTCGTGCCGCTTTCTTCCACGGGATAAACGGAGGAGAAGCCGTAGTATTTCACTTCTTCCAAGGTGGGAAAGCGGACCGCGTTTCCGGATTCCGCGTCCAAAAAGATGAATTCGTTGTCTTTTACGTACGAGGAAAAATCCTTCAAACCTACGATCGTAGGAATCCCATAGTTTCTCGCGAGGATCGCCATGTGACCCGTCTTTCCTCCGAGGTCGGTCGCGATTCCGCGGATCCTCGTTTTGTCCATGAGAATCATCTGAGAAGGAGTGAGTTCTCTCGCGACTAAAATGAGATCTTCCTTCAAACCGGATAGGAACGAATCCTCTTCCTTTTTACCGGCGATGAATTCGATCAAACGATTGGAAACGTCTCGAAAGTGATCGACTCGTTCTCGGAAGAATTCGTTTTCTAGGGCTTTGAATTTTTCGGAGATTTCGTGCGTGACGTTTTGAACGGCAAGAATCGCGTTTTCTCCGAGTTCGGAGATTCTCTTTCGAACCGAAGTCGCAAGGCTCGGATCGGAACAGATCATGGCCTGTGTTTCTAAGATTTCCTGGACTTCTTTGTGTTCGGAACCGGACGCTTCGACCGAGGTGATTAAGATCCGAAGGCTATGAAGGCTTTCCTCCAAAGCGACGTCGAACTTTTCGAGTTCCCGTTCTTTTTCGGATTCGTGGATATAGGTTCCGGTGAGAATGGTATTCCGCTTTTTTCCGGTCTTCAGGACCTTACCGTATAGCTTTCCCGGAAAGGCCGTAATTCCTGGAAAAACTGTTCGTTTGGATGGAATCATTCTCTCTTGAATCGAGTTCAAACTCGACTACAGGATTCCCGAAAAGAAGAATCTGACAATTCTTTTCTGAAAGGAAAATAGGAACGGAAATCCCTCCGCTGTTTTCGGAAGGTTTTAGGGGGAAGCCGCCTGACAAGCGGCGGGTTTTAACAAGACGGCGATCTTAGACGACCGCCGCTTTTCTTTTGAAAAGAGGAATTCTCCGGCTCTTGTATTTGCTGATTTCGTCTCCCGTGACGCTGCTCATAACGAGTTTTGCCATGGAAATATCCAGGGCATGCCCCGCCTTGGAAGCGAGATAATGACCGATGATCGGACGGCCCGCAATCGAAATATCGCCGAATAAATCCAAAATCTTATGACGGACGCATTCGTTTTCAAAACGAAGCTGCTGGTTCAAGTATCCGTCCTGGGTCAAAACGATCGCGTTGTCGAGGGAACCTCCCATCGCTAATCCTCTGGCCTGGAGCGCTTCTACGTCTTTTAAAAAGCCGAAGGTTCTCGCAGGAAGAATCTCTTGTTTGATCTTTTCTCTATCGAGCGAGATCGTGATGTTTTGTCCTTTGAGGAGAGGGTGGTTGAAGTCGATGGTGTAAGTTACTTTGAGTTCGTTGCTAGGAAGAAGAACGAGGTATTTGTCTCCGTCTACGACCCAGAGAGGGTTTTGAACGTAGATCGGTTCGACGATTTCGGGATATTCCACGATTCCCGCCGATTCCAACGCTTGCAGAAACGGAAGAGAAGAACCGTCCATGATCGGAACTTCCACCGCATCGATTTCCAGAATGAGATCCGTTAAACCGAGCGCATAAACCGCAGCCAAAAGGTGTTCCACGGTTTGAATTCTATGGAGTCCGTCTCCTAAGGTAGTCGCGTTGCTGGTATCAACGACGTTGCTAAGTTCCGCAGGAATCGAGGCTTTATCCTCGCCCTTACGGTATTCAAAGACAATTCCCGTGCCGGAAGGGGCCGGATGAGCGATCAGATTCACTTCCTTTCCGGAATGAAGTCCGATCCCTTTGATTCTAACTGTATCCCGTATGGATCTTCTATATATGGTTTCTTTCATAGTTTTGTATTTTCGATTTTCCGAAGACCCTCTTTTGGAAGACGGTCCTCGAGGATTCGAAGTTCGCTTTTGTATTTGCAAGAGACAAAATTCCGATTGTTTTTGAGATTCGATCTCTTGTCCCAACAACCCTATTAAGCAAACTCTATGCCAAAGTACGTAGGAAAACCGGTTTTTTCAGGCTTCAAAACCGAGGTTTAGGATGCAATCCGACATAATCTGAAATAAATTTCCGACAAACTGTCTCTTTTCTGCAACTGTGTATCTGTACGAACACAGGTTATGGTCCCATTGAATCACCAAGGTAGTTCTTCTCCGTTCTGATGAAAAAACTTTCCGGAGTTGCTTAGATTCAAGGTTTCGATCCGTTCCACAAGACCTTGAGCGCTTTCTTCCGGAGGAATTCCTTGTCCTCCGGTCATCTGAGTCGCGACCATTCCGGGGTGAAAGATCCCGACGGAGATTCCTTTCGGACTCAAATCGCGGGCGAGGCTGACGGCGATCGCGTTTAAGGCCGCTTTGGAAGCGCGGTATCCGTAATATGAACCGGAAGTATTGTCGGCGATCGAACCCATTCGACTCGTTAAGAAGACAAGTTTTGCGTTCGGGTTTAAATTAGGAAGCAGAGCCTTTACCATTTTGAGAGGTCCCAAAGCGTTTACTAAGAATTGGGTGAATACGTTTTCCTCATCCAGACTTTGCAGATTGTCCGGAATCAAAATCCCCGCGTTGTTGATGAGAATGTCGATTTTCGTATCGAGCAGTTTGGAAGATAAGGATCCAATCGAGTTGGAATTCAAAACATCCACTCCTTCGAGAATGCGGGTCGGTTTGATCTTGACCAGGTCCGGAGAGGATTTTCTGCAAAGGGCGAAAACCTGATCTCCTTTGGATAAAAACTGTTTGGTCAGCTCCAAACCTATGCCGCGATTGGAACCCGTAATGAAAACGTTTCTTTGAGCCATACTACCTTCCAAACTAAGAATCACGAACGGTTCTGGAAGCACTTTTCCGATTGACGTTCCGGTCAATTTATTTACATTGCTGCTTCTATGAATTACGAGATCATTCACAAACCTTCGTATTCTTTTCTTAAAGTAAAACTTTCACCGGGTCAAACGATCAAAGCCGAAGCGGGCGCGATGGTGTATATGACTCCTGGAGTGGATGTCGAAACGAAAATGGGAAGCGGATTCTTATCCGCGGTCTCGAGGAGATTTTTCGGAGGAGAATCCTTCTTCTTCAACGTCTTCAAGGCTCCTTCGGCGGGCGCCGAGATCGGACTCGCACCCGAACTTCCCGGAGACGTGGTCGGAGTCGATCTGACCGACACGGGTTTGATCGTGGAAGCCGGAGCGTATCTTGCCTCCGACGAGACGATCAACATGAAACCGAAGTTCGGCGGACTCCGTTCCTTTTTCGGAGGAGAAGGCGTTTTTCTTTTGGAAGTGATGGGAAACGGAAAGTTATTTCTAAACGCTTACGGAGGAATTCTTCCGATCGACGTGCAGGGATCGTATACGATCGACACGGGGCACGTGGTGGCGTTCGATAAAAGTCTTCAGTATAAAATCGCGAAGGCCGGCGGAAGTTGGAAGTCCACTTTGTTCGGCGGAGAAGGACTTGTAATGGAATTTTCCGGTCACGGAAAGGTGTTGATCCAAACGAGGGTTCCGTCCGGATTCTTGTCCTGGCTCACGGGGCTTTTACCTCAATAAGGAAAACTGAATATTATGAATATTGAAATTCTAAGCAAACCATCCTACAGCTTTGCGAAGGTTCTTCTGAACGGCGGAGAATCGATCAAAGCGGAATCCGGTTCCATGATGTCCATGAGTTCGGGGATCACGATCCAGACTCACAAGGCGCAGCAAGGCGGATTCTTAAAAAGTTTAAAGGCGGCGTTTCTAGGAGGAGAATCCTTCTGGATGAACACGTTCACCGCTTCTTCCGGAAACGGAGAGGTTCTGCTCGCGCCGACTCTTCCGGGCGACGTGGAGCGGATCGAATTGGCCGGAACGGTCTACGTTCAATCCAGTTCCTTTCTCGCTTCTTCTCCGAACATAGAAATGGATACGAAGTTTCAAGGTCTGAAAGGATTTATCAGCGGAGAATCGCTCTTCTTTCTCAAACTTTCCGGAAACGGTCCCTTGCTCATTTCGAGCTACGGTGGAATCGACGTCCTCAACGTAGACGGAGAAATGATCGTGGATACGGGGCATATCGTTGCGTTTGACGAAGGATTGAACTACGAGATGACCAAGTTCGGCGGATGGAAGTCCTTCTTTTTAGGCGGAGAAGGATTCGTGGCGCGATTCAAGGGAAAAGGCCGAGTTTGGATTCAATCCAGAAACGTTCCTTCTTTGGGAAGTTGGTTTAGAGATCAACTGCCTCCGATCAAAAGATAAGGGAGAAAGATCGTGAAACACGAAATATTATTAAAACCTGATTTTCCAATCGTACAAGTTCAACTTGAAAACGGAGAATCCATCCGCGCCGAGTCGGGCGCGATGGTCGCGATGAGCCCCGCCGTCAAGATGGCCACCAAGGCCGAGGGAGGAATCTGGGCTTCCGCCAAACGCGCGTTACTCAGCGGAGAATCCTTTTTTCAAAACACGTTCAAAGCGGAAGGCGGAACCGGGACTCTGTTTCTGACGAGCGCGACCCAAGGCGACATCGAATACAGAAAAATGAAAGGAGAAGAATTGATCCTAAGCCGAGGCGCGTATGTGGCCGGTTCGGAATCCCTTGTGATCGACAGCAAGTGGGGAGGATTCAAAGGATTCTTTTCCGGAGAAGGTTTATTCTTTTTGAAAGTGAGCGGATCGGGAGATCTTTTCTTTTCGAGTTTCGGAGCGATTCATACGATCGACGTCAACGGGCAATACGTAGTCGATACGGGTCATATCGTCGGGTTCGAAGGAACTCTCAACTACACGATTCAAAAAGTGGGCGGACTCAAATCCTTGTTCTTGAGCGGAGAAGGTTTAGTCGCCGTGTTTTCCGGAACGGGAAAATTATACGTTCAATCCAGAAACCAGAACTCCTTTGCGGGTTGGGCGAATCAGTGGAGAAGAGTGGAGCGTTCTTCCTCTTCGAGTTGAGTTGATCGAAACGCGGGAGATCGGCGGTTTGCCGGCTCCTGCGCGCTTATTTTTTAAGCATTCACTATATTCTAAAAAAAGAATATTCAAATTCCTTTCTTTTTCAAAATCTCAGCTCTGCCTAATTTTTAAACAATATCGTTTCTTGGATTTGAATCTCTTAAGTAACGCACGGAAAAATAGATCCGATTCGAATCTTGGTTGGAAAAAGAAGTATCGGTTTTGGAATGAATCCAAATTCGATAGGAGTTGAATCGATGAAAAAGTTTTTAGGTTTTGTTTTGGCCCTGTTCGTTTCCGTTCAGGGCGTTTCCGCTCTTTCCGATATCGAGAAGATCTTGATCAAAGAAGCCACTAATCCTGAGTTAAAGAAGATCGCCAAAGATTATCTCATCAAAAAGGCGCAGGATCATAGAAGTTTATCCGAAAAATACAAAAGCCTCGCGGTTCGAAGTCAGGGAGGTAAAGCCAACTCTTCCAAAGAGGAGCACGCAAAGTATAAGAAGTTGGCGGATCATTGCGACGCGGAAGCAAAGGAATACGAAGACGAAGCAAGTAAACTATAAGTTCCGATTCGGACCTTAAGTTTTTATCGGATCGGCCTTTTTTGAAAAGGTCGATCCGATTTAGTTTTCACGCAGATAAGAAGCGATCGAAACCTCCGCCGTTTCCACAATGTCTCTGATTCCCGTTTCCGGATAACCGTTCGTATTACGAGTTTATAGGCGCTTTGAACGATCTTTTCCTTGGTTTCAATCGATCGGTCTTGGATCGGTTTTCGGGTTTTCGATTTTGCCGCTTTCATACGCCTTTTATCATCGGTCGGTTTCTCGTTTTTGCCGGAATCGTCTTTTTGTCAACGAACTGCGGTTCGAAAGGAAATAAGCGATTTTTTCGAGTGGATCGCCGTTCGCTTTCCCTAAAAATTTTTGAAAGGAAAAGGATACTACGGAAGATTGGCGATCTCAGAAAGTCTTAGGGGTTTTCCGCATTAGGGAGATTCCCTATAGACAAGGGCCCGAAAACGGTTAGAATGCGAGTATTGACTTCGGGTCTAATTGTCAAGGAGACGTTCCATGAAAGTGAACGCAAAAGGATTCTTCTTTTTAGGATCGGTAGGACTTTTCCTTTTTTTATCAACGGGCTGTTACACGGGACCGTATCGTCATTACGATAATTGCCAGATGGGTTCCATGTATTCCCGTCCCTGCGATCGTTATCTAAACGACTACGGTTATGGGGGAGGCTACGGATACGGATATCGCCCGTATCAGAACTACTATTATAGACAATATCCGTACTACAATAACGGGGGAGGAGGCGGAGGACACAATCCGTTTCACGTTCCATCCGGAAGGTATCATAATATCGGAAGACCTTCCAAATGGAAACTGTAAGGTTTCAATTGCGAGTGTTGTGTTTTAGTTTCTACCTTGATAACCGATCACGTCCATAAAGGCGGAAACCGAAAAGACCGCCTTTCCCGGACCCGGTTCGCCGTAACCGGGAGGAACCGGTAGATTATACTTTTCGAATGTAGCCTTCCAGACGGTCAAAAGCTCACAGAAATATTCCAAAGGCGGACCCGCTTGGGTTCCGAGAGTCGTATACGGTTCGGGACACCAAGCCGTAAATCGAGGCATGATTCCTTTCGACATGAAGAAGTCCAAACCTTCTCCTGTGGAAGCGATCGCTTCCGCAACGGTCGCGAAACCGTATGGCTTGGAAAGTTCCACGCCGCCCACAAAGTTCGGAATCACATAAGAAGGTCCGAATACTTCCGCCGAGTCGACGACTCTGCGAATCCAATTGTCTCTTCCGATATACGCTTCCTTACCCGGACAAATCTTTTGAAATAAATTCTTATCCCAGACTTCGTAGTTCGGATGATAGACTTGAATGCCCGCGTCTTTGAACTTTTGACAATCTTCGATTTCCCAAGCTTGGGAAACGATCTTGCCCATCCATCTACCAGGAAACTTGGATTCGATCGCCTGTGCATATTCCAAATAGAAATCGATTTCATTCTTCTTCTTTAAGGAAGTGATGACGCTGCCGCCCGTGATCGTATATACTTTTGCGACCGGATCTTCCGCATCGATCCAGGATAAAACTTCGAGAATGTCTTCGATGTCCTTGACGCCCGTATACGGACGACCCGCGTTCTTCTGTTGACGATAGTTGTGATTGATATCGCAGTACGCGCATTCCTCTTCCTTACCGAAATACTGACAGTTTCTGAAAACGGTCAGATAGATCAGATAACCCCATTCGATGACGGGAGCGATCTCGCCGGGAATTTTTCCGTTCTTGGTTTTATGACGATACCAAGCGGGAAGAGGAGGAAACTCCACGTTTCCTAAAAAGGTTTCTCCGAGATACAAAGAGGGTTTTCCATCCGGAGACTTTTTCACCTTATACGGAGAATTCGGATTATTGCGCGTGGAGATCACGGTCGGAAGAAGATTGAAATGTCCGCCCGAAACTTTGATTTCCTCAGGCGCCTTCACGTCCGCGCCTTCTCCTAGTTCGGAAAGAGGAATATGATCAAAGGAGAATATAAAGTAGTCCTTGGTTTTGTATTGTCCCGAAACTTCGAAGGCTTCTTTGAGAAAATGGATTCCTTGTCTGAGAATATCCTGTTTCACGATGGCTTCCATCGGAATGGATTTATATTTCCTCTCCATTTCTTCCAGGAGGGGAATCGTAGAACTTTGGCGGATTGAATCGGTAGCTTCCATCTTGATTAGACAATATCCCGAGCGGAACGGAAATGACACGCAGTTTTTTCCGGGAAACCTCTTCCGTAACGGGAGAATTCTTCCGTTCGAGATCGGATCAAACCGTTGCAAACGGCCGAATCCCGTAAAAAGAAGAAATCGGAATTCCGATTGACCGATCCTGGAAAGCCCTTACGAAGGACGGATGATTTTTCCGCGTTCCACTATAACCGTCAGCCTCGGAATTTTGGCGATTCTTCTGTTCCATTCTCCCGGAATCGCAAAAACAAAAAAACCGTCCGCTCCGAACCTCCCTCCTAAAAAGAACGTTCCCGTTGCGGAAGTAGTTCCTTGGTACGCGAGCGTAGCCGACGGTTTTCAAGAACCGACGGACATTCAATTTATTCCGGGGAACTCGAAACGGATGATCGTTTTGGAAAAACGCGGTAAGCTCGTAGAAGTCGATCTAACGACAAAGACGAAAACGCTTCGCGCGGATTTTACCGGCCAAGTCGAAACCCGATCGGAAGAAGGACTTTTGGGACTTGCGTTTTCGCCCGACTTTGCGACGGATTCGAAATTCTTCGTCAACGTCGTCGTAAAAGAAGGGGGTAAGGATCATTCTAAAATTCTCGAGTTTGAATGGAAGAATGACGTGGTTCAAAAACTCGAGGACGCAAAACGAACTTTGTTCAAAGTAGAACAGCCGTATTCGAATCACAACGGGGGACAACTCGCATTCGGACCCGATCGTAAATTGTACATCGGTTTTGGAGACGGGGGCGGGGCCAATGATCCTTATAAAAACGGACAAAATTCCCGAACCTTCCTCGGAAAAATGCTTCGCATTCTTCCCAACCCTCAAAGTTCCGGCGCACCGTATAAAATTCCCGAAGACAACCCGTTTGTGAACCGTCCCGGTTTTTTACCGGAGATCTGGAGTTACGGACTGCGAAATCCGTGGAGATTCTCCTTTGATTCGGCGACCGGCGAACTTTACTTAGCCGACGTCGGTCAGAACGAATTCGAAGAAATCGATCTGATTCAGAAAGGAAAGAACTACGGCTGGAACGTTAAGGAAGGATTTCATTGTTTTAAGAAGAACCCGGACTGTTCCAATCCCCAACTCGTCGATCCTATTCACGAATATCCCCGGGAAGAAGGCCAGTCCGTAACGGGCGGTTACGTCTATCGGGGAAAGGAACTACCTAAATTAGTAGGCGGTTATATTTACGGAGACTTTGTGGCGGGAAAAGTCTGGATTTTAAGACAAAAGAACGGTAAAAAGATCTCGAACGAGTTGTTGTTTCGTGTCCCGTTCCAAATCAGCACTTTCGGCCAGGACGGGACTGGAGAGGTATATTTCGCCGATTTCGGTTCAGGAAATATCTTTCGCATTATAAAAAAAAATTGAAAGATTTGGAAAAAGCGATTCTATTGTCTGTTGAGAAACAATAGATAGAGGCTGCCTACCACCGCAGTCCTGTTATCAATCCAATCTTAAGGAAAATGGGTATGAAGAAGCTCTTAATCGTTTCCTCAATCGTTTTGACCGCCGGTGTTCTGGTGTTCAGCGCTTGTAAGAAACCTACTGAAAATTCCCAGGCAGCCGATACCGGTAAAGCAAACAGCCCTTCGGCTGTTGTTGTGTTCAGCGTTGGAGAAGCTAAAATTCTTCACGCGGATCTTACCGAAGAAAAAGCTACTTTAGGCGCAAGTCTGAAAACCGGCGACAAAGTCAGCACGAAAGACAAATCCAAAGTTGATATTCAATTTGCGGACGGTTCCGCGATTCGTATCTCTGAAAATTCAGTGATCGACTTTGACGGACTTTCGATCAACTCCAAAGGAAATACCGATACAAGACTCGCTCTTGTTTCCGGAAAAGTTTTCGCGAAAGTCAACAAGGCTTCCAAAGAAGACCAGTTTTCCGTGGTTACTCCGACCGCGATCGCTGGTGTGCGTGGAACTTCCTTTATCGTAGAGAGATCTAAATCCGACAAAGCTGTCGTAAAAGTTTTGGACGGCTCGGTTGCGGTTGCTCCTCGCGTTGCGGCTCTCGAAGGACTTAGCGACGAAGAGATCGCAAAGGATGAAGATCTGAAAAAGATTCAGCAATCCGTTGCTTCTTCGGAAATCGTTCTTGAAAAGAACCAAGCTTCCGTGTTGAAAGCGGACGATAAATCTTTGGAAGCAAAAGACGCTTCCAAAATCAGCGAAAAGAACATTTCCGGCGTTGTAAAGAAACTGGATAACTCCGGAATCTCCAAGAAAGAAGAAGAAGAGATCAGAACGATCGTAACCGTAGACAAAGACACTACGGATAAGATGGTTCGCATCAACGAAGAATCTTCCGGAAAAGTTGACGAACAAAAAGCGGCAGCGCTCGAAGCTGAGAGAAAGAAACTCGAAACCGAAGTTGCATCTCGTCAAGAAGAAGAAGCTAAGAAATTCAAACAAATCCTGATCTCCGCTCCGAAAGAGCTGAAATCCAGCAAGGATATCGTAAGCTACTATGAAAGAATCGAAAAGATCATCATGACTGACGGATCTTCTATGATCGGTGCCATCGTGGATCAACAAGGATCAACGATGATCGTTCATACCGAACAAGGTATTAAGAAGATCAATCAAGCGGATGTTCAAGAAGTAATCTACGACTTCCAAACGAAAGCTAAATTCTGATAACAGTGACTGAACCTGAAATCAGGTGGAAAAAACCCGAGAGTAAAATCTCGGGTTTTTCTTTGTACGGATTATCGATTCGTTTTATTATTTCGAACGTTTAGAGGCGGTTTGTCGTTTGCAAGTTTTCGATTCGATGATCTTTCATCGGGCTTTTTATAGATTCTTTTCGTTCCGTTGAGATTCGAATCATCGAACCGAAAAAATCAACCTTCGAACTTCTGATTCCAAAGAATCAGAATGGATTCTAAGATTTCTTCCATGTCGATGAGCATCACCTTTTCTTCCCAATGAAGAATCATCTTATTCTTACCGAAACTGTTGATCGGAGCCCAATGCGCTTCCAGATTCGGAATCAGATTGATGGTCTTTTCCAGGAGATCCTTCACTTCGGAACGACTGACAGGACCTTGTTTATCGGAAAGATAGGAAATGATGGAATGATAGAGGAGTCTCTTTATGTCTTCGGGCGGGGGACCGAAGTGTTCTACGGATTCCATGAGACTTGCTCGTCCGCGTGATAAGAACTTCTGACCAAGGGTCCAGAATACACTCCCTTCAACCCGATCGATTTACCGTAGATTTTCAATTCTTGAAAGACTTCGGGAAGAATGTATTCCTTTACCGGAAGATGTGTTGGAGTCGGTTGCAGATATTGTCCCAGAGTCAAAAGAGAAACGCCGACTTCCGCTAAGTCACGCATACATTCTTTGACTTCTTCCACGGTTTCGCCCATTCCCAAGATCAAACCGCTTTTGGTCAAAAAACCTCGTTCGGACGCGATCTTCAAAACTTCGAGAGAACGTTCGTATTTTTTCTGAGGGGCCACTTCGGGAAACAGACGTTTGACGGTTTCCACGTTGTGATTGAAAACGTCGGGTTTGCTTTTGAAAATAATTTCCAAGGATTCTTGTTTTACTTTGAGATCGGGAACGAGTAATTCGATCTTGCAATCGGGAAGTCCCGCTCGAATCGCTTCCACCGTTTCCGCAAAATGCGCGGCGCCTCCGTCTTCCAAATCGTCCCGGTTTACGGCGGTGATCACGACGTGTCTTAATCCGAGCGCGATCGCTGATTCGGCGACTCGTTTCGGTTCTTCCCGATCTAAGGGAGCCGGTTTGCCGGAAGCCACGTCGCAATAGGAACAACGTCGCGTGCAGATATCGCCGCCCAACATATAGGTCGCCGTTTTACGGGACCAACAGTGATTTAAGTTCGGGCAAGAAGCGCTTTCGCAAACCGTATTGAGTTTTTTTTCTTCCAGAGAATCGCGAACGATGGCGACGGTGTTGTTTTTTGGATCGGGAAAGGTAAGCTTTACTTTGAGCCAATCCGGTTTTTCCGGGGCTTCCTGAATCGAATGAGTGCGCGGCTTTTTTTTGAGAGGATTCATACAATGCGGGTCCGAAAAAACGGAGCTTTCCCTTCTATCCTGCCGCGATGGAGGACGAGGTCAACGAAAGTTTTGGGTAGAAGATTTTTTGAAACATTTCGGAATGGAAGAATCCATGCAATCAAAGGATGATCGGAACACCCCGGAAGGAATTCGTCTCAATCGCTTTCTCGCGGATTGCGGACTCGGCTCGAGAAGAAAGGCCGAGGAAATCATTCTCGGCGGTCAGATCGTGATCAACGGAAAAAAGGTCACCGATCTCGGAATCCGTGTGAACCCGGAAACGGATGTTGTCACTTACCGAGGTGATATTCTTCGTCCGGGAGCGGAGCCGAAACGACTTCTGATCCTGAACAAACCGATCGGTTATCTCTGTTCGCATCAGGACCGTTTTCATGAAAAAACGGTGTTTTCCCTTCTACCCGCCGCGTACAAAAATTATAAAATCGCAGGCAGATTGGATTTGAACTCCAGAGGGCTTTTGATTTTAACCAACGACGGCGATTTAGCGCAGAGAATTTCGCATCCGTCCAACGGTTCCGAAAAGGAATATCTCGTAACTCTCAAATACGATCCCGGAGAAAAGCAGATTCAGGCGGCGTTTCAAAAAGGGATTTTGGATGCAGGGGAAATTCTGCGTGCAAAGATGGTTAAACTCGTTCCCGGGAAGAATTGCGTATACCGCGTCATTCTCGGGGAAGGAAAAAAAAGACAGATTCGAAGGATGTTTCACGCATCCGGTGCGAGCGTGGTGGATCTGCAAAGAATCCGCGTAGGTTCGATACGATTAGAAAAGCTGGGTTTGGAAGAAGGTAAATATCTTCTCCAAGACACAGGGGTTTGGGAATGAATTTTATCAGCATAGAATTTCTT
Source organism: Leptospira yasudae (assembly GCF_003545925.1). Lineage (NCBI taxonomy): Bacteria > Pseudomonadati > Spirochaetota > Leptospiria > Leptospirales > Leptospiraceae > Leptospira > Leptospira yasudae. The sequence goes on from NZ_QHCU01000004.1 coordinate 518,490, forward strand.
TTATTTTTTTTGGTGTTTTATCTTCTCTACTGGAACGTTCCGGAAAAGAGCCGAAAGTTTCTTTTGATTCTGGGTTCCGCGTTCTTTTATTCGGTATTCAGCCTTAACTTTCTGTTTCATTTGATCTTGGTCGTTTTTGCGAACTGGGCGCTTTACCGCTATTGCGGCGAAAAGTCCTGGTACGTAAAAGCGGCGGTGGTTTTAAACCTTCTCAACTTAGGTTTATTCAAATATTTTTATTTACTCATGGAGTTTGTCGGGTTCGTTTTATCGATTCCCGCGCTTCAGGAAAAGACCGCGCTCGATGCGAAAGTTTCGGCTTTGTTCGGTCTTAGCGGTTTCGAGGTCGTGTTGCCCGCGACGATCAGTTATTATACGTTTCAGCTGATTTCTTTGGCGGTGGATTCCAAACGCGAAGGATTTAACAAGAATGTCGGTTTAACGGATTTCTTTTCGTTTATCTTTTTCTTTCCCGTGATGATTGCGGGTCCGATTTTACGTTTCGATCAAGTTCGGGATCAGTTCTCCGCTCCTACGATGACCCCGTCTAAAATGATCGACGGTCTTTGGTTGTTTCTGCGCGGTCTTGTCAAAAAAGGACTTTTGTCCGCGGCGATCTTGCCTTTGATCGCTCCCACATTTTTATCTCCGAAAGACTATTCCGGAATCGCGCTCCTTTTGACCTGCTTTTTGTTTGCGGCCAATCTTTACTTCGACTTTTCGGGACTTACCGATATGGCGCGCGGAATCGGGAAGTTGATGGGATTCGATCTTCCCGAAAATTTCAAGGCCCCGTTTTTCTTTCAAAGTTTCGGAGATCTATGGAGAAGATGGCACTTAACGTTTTCCTATTGGATTCGCGACTACATCTATATTCCGTTAGGCGGGTCTCGAAAGGGAGAATTCAGAACCGCCGTGAACTTTATCGTTACGTTTATGTTAGGCGGACTCTGGCACGGTGCGAACCTGAACTTTTTGATCTGGGGTTTGCTGACGGGAGTTTATCTTTCTTTGGAACGATTGTTTGAAGTGAAAAATTGGAAAGTTCTTCCGGAAATTCCGTATGTCAAAGCGACTCTCCGTTACTTGTTCGTTCTGCTTGTGTATTCGATTTCATGGACCTTCTTTTTCACCCCGGATTTCAACTCAGCGCTCTCGTCCATCGGAAGAATCGTTACCTTTCAGAGCGGTCAGGCCTTGGCCGGTTTGGAAACGGGTGCGTATATGCTTCTTTTCGTTTTCTTGTTCCACGTCGGCGAAGAATGGCCCGAACGTTTTTCCGTTCCCGAGCTTTGGAGGGCGAGACTTTTACCGATTTTGGGGCTTCTGATTCTTTTTATCATGGTCGGAATGAACGCGGGAAACGCGGACTTCTTTTACTCAAGGTTTTAAAACGGGTTCCTATCAATGAAGAAATTCTATATTTATTATCCGGTTCTTTTCTTAGCCTTCGTATTTTGTTTGGATAAGATATTCACTCTTGAATATTTCCAAAAGAGTTTTATTCAAGCGGGAAATACGGTTTATTACACGCAGAGAAAATCCTTGTTCGAAAAACTCCTCAAGGACAAGGACTTGGAAAACAAGTCTTTAGCTCTGGCATTCGGCGATTCGAGAGCGTATCCGTATTCGGTTTTGGGGATCGAAAAGAAATACCAGAAAGACTGGGTCCTCTATAATTTTTCCGGCCCCCAAGCGGTTCCCGCCTACGGATTGTACTGGTTTGAAAAAATCATCTCCAAAGGAATCAAGCCGAAACTCGTATTTTACGTCGTCAGTCCCGAAGGTTTCGACGATACGAAGGGGATTTCCTATGATCCGTTTTTGAAATACGGAGCGGACGACGAGTTTCTTCTCAAATATTTGGATCAGATTTCTTTCGAGGATCGAAAGAAACTTCTTTTGGATCGGCTCTTTGCGGTTCGAAGAATCAATCCCGATCTGAAACTTTTTTCCAAACGACTTCAGGAGAAGAAGTTAAACGAATACAATCCAGCGTTTAACATGGATTATATGGTTCTGAATTTGAATCATGGGGAACAATTCGCGTATACCACCTTTCTAAACGATCCGGATCGTTTGGAAAAAGACGCGGTTCGAATCCGAAATCTTTATCTTTCCACCTTTACTCTGGGGACGACTCAGTTCTTCTTTGTGGAACAATTTCTCAAATTGGCGCACGAAAACGACGTAAAGGTCTATTTGATCTGGCCGAAAGTCTACAAAACCTATCAAAAACGGTATTACGAACTGGAAATGGAAAAAACTTGGTGGCCTAAGATCCAGGATCTTGCGGCAAAGTATTCCGCGGTTCCGGTGGATTTGAACACGCAGACTTCCTGTGATTTGTTTTACGACGCTTCTCATCAATCGATCATGTGCTTTTTAGAATCCATGAAGCTGATGATGGACGACTATTACGGATTTAAAAAGATTCGTTGAAGCAGAACGGCGAACTGGATTCGACTCGATGCTTGGATTCATTTCAACAAACTGCGTTTCGATTTTGAAAGAGCGGAGCTTTTAGAATTCAAATTTTCTTTGCAAAAGGGAAGCAAACGATTCTTTGAAGCAACGATATAAAATCCATTCGCAGTTCGAGTTCCTGAATCTTTTTTCCGGAACTGATACCAAAAGAAAACCCTCGTTGTTTAACGAGGGTTTTTTACTTTGATCGATCTTTTTAGAAACTTTGATTCAAAGTCTGATCGATTTTGAATGCGTCGATTCGATCGGATTGAGTTTCGTTAAAACGATCGAATCTTTCCGTTCCGATCTTTGGATCTTACCACTTTAGCTTTTTAGAATCTTCTAAAAATTTCTCTAATCCGATGTCGGTCAACGGATGTTTGAAGAGTTGTAAGAATGCAGAGTGAGGCATGGTTGCACAATCGGCGCCTCTCAATGCGGATTCCTTCAAGTGCATAGGCCCACGAATGGAGGCCGCGAGGATTCTCGTGTCGTATCCGTAGTTGTCGTAGATCTCTCTGATCTCGGAGATCAGTTCCATTCCATCCCAGCTCGTGTCGTCCACTCGTCCGATAAACGGAGAAATAAAGGTCGCACCCGCTTTCGCTGCGAGCAGAGCCTGCGGCGCTGAAAAACAAAGAGTAACGTTTGTTGGAATATTCCGTTTCGTTAATTCGACGACGGTTTTGAGACCTTCCGGGATCAAAGGAACCTTAATGACTACGTTTTCCGCGATCTCGACGAGTTCGAGAGCTTCTTTCAACATTCCGTCGTACTTTGTGGAAAGAACTTCCGCGCTTACCGGGCCGGGAACGATGGAACAGATTTCTTTGATGACTTCTTTAAAATTTCTTCCGGATTTTGCGATGATGGAAGGGTTTGTAGTCACGCCGTCCACAAGACCGTAGGATGCGATTTCTTTGATTTCGTCTATGTTTGCAGTATCGAGGTATAATTCCACTGACATGCTCCGAGAAAATAGGATGCTTAGAGCATGTAGGGAAAGCTAGGTGGTGGTCAATTGAAATTCTTCGGTTTTATGGAATCGAGTCGCGAAGGGTTGGATCGGTTTCTCAAGTTTACACTTGAGAAACCAACGGTTACGCTTTGCTACCTTTCGGCTGCAACGCTCCCTATGGGTCGCGTCGCAGGTCAATTGAAATTCTTCGGTTTTATGGAATCAAATCGCGAAGGGTTGGATCGGTTTCTCAAGTTTACACTTGAGAAACCAACGGTTACGCTTTGCTACCTTTCGGCTGCAACGCTTCCTATGGGTCGCGTCGCAGGTCAATTGAAATACTTCGGTTTTATGGAATCAAATCGCGAAGGGTTTTGATTTCTTCCGCGCTGAAGAATTCTTTGTATTCTTTTTCGATCTGAAACTTGATCGAAGAACTGAAATAATCCACTCTTCTCGTAAACGGCATTTTTTTATAAGCTTCTTTCCACTGAACGACGTAGCCGCCCTTCGGAGGAGATTGTTTCTCGTCCGTTTTTTCCCAAAGAACCGCGCCTCCGATTTTGTTTTCGGCTAAGGATTCTTTCTTGGGTTTTCCGTATTTCTGTTCCAACTTTTGTTGAACGTCTTTTCCGGGAAGATAACGGAACAAAACTCCCACCGAAAAAAGAACTCCGGGAGAAGAATGATTTTCATCTTCCATCTCCGATTTGTTTTCCGCGGTCGGCGCAGGTTTTTGCTCTTTCGGTCTGGAATCGATTACGATTTTCGGCGTGGAATAAAAACGATACGAATATAGAATTCCGTTTCTTCGGATAAGAAGCGTTTTCTCTTTATCTTCGAAAACGATTTCCACCTTCTCGTCGTTTTGAGGATTGGTGGAGAGTGAAAGAAACTTCTCGCGCATGTTCGCGTAACTTTCTCCCCAAGAGGATTCTGCGAATCCTTCCAACAAATTGATCGCTTGTTGGTTCGTGTTCGACGGTTGTCTCCGGTTCGGACCTTCGTCCGGAAGCTGCGCATAGATAACGGCCGGAGCCAGAATCAGGGAGAAAAGAAGAACAAAGATTCTCATAGTGTTTCTATCGGCAGTTTCGGTTGAAACCTATTCAGAATCTTCTTCGTGAAACCGGTTTTTCTGACCCGCAAACTGAATTCCGCCGATTTTGACTTTTCCGTTCCAACGCAAAACGAGTAAAACGGAGATGATCGAGATGTTCGGAAGAACGAATAAAAACGGAATTTCGTGGAAAAGTCCATAGACGGCCAGGTTGGATGCGATCACCGAAATCGAAGATCCGCTGAGGATCGTGACTTCCTGTTCGAAGAAACGGACCAGAAAGTGATTCGGGCTTGTGGAAGGAAGGTCTTTGAGGACCAGCTCGACAAGAACCCCGTACGTCGTTAAAAGGGTTACCGGCAACAAAAACGAAAGAAAGAAATAATTTCCAAATGCGTCCGCGTAGTGGGGCGCACCGATGATTCCGCCTAACAGCGTCCATAGGTAGGACACGAAGGCGGAAACGGAGAATGCGATCGCTCCGTACTGAATGCTTCCGTTGGATTCCAACAGTTTGATCAGTTCGTCGGGAACGATCCGAATCCAATCTATCAATTCCAATCTTTCGAAGGATTCTCTTCCCGAAAGAAAGAGAAGTTTAAAGTAATAACTCGCCAGTACGAGCACGACCGAAACGATTCCGAAAAAGATTAGATAGAGTAGAAATTCCATATCAGTGCCTGAAGTGCCTCATCCCCGTAAATACCATAATGAGTCCGTGTTCGTCGGCTGCCTGAATGACCTCCGCGTCCCGAACCGAACCTCCCGGTTGGATGATCGCCTTTGCTCCCGCCTTGGCGAGGGCGTCGATCCCGTCTCGAAACGGAAAGAATGCGTCGCTTGCAACATACGAACCGACTACGGACAAACCGACGTTCAGAGCTTTGTTGGCGCCTAACTGCACCGAGTCGACCCGGGACATCTGTCCGGCGCCGATTCCGAGGGTCGCATTTTCTTCCGTGTAAACGATCGCATTGGACTTGATAAAACGAACACAAGACCACGCGAACATCAAACCACGAATATCATCGGGCGTAGGCTGTTTTTTAGTGACTACTTTTAGATCTTTTTCGGTGATCGTGGTGTAATCCCGATCCTGTATGAGCAAACCGTGATGGATCGGTCTGAGATCCAATTCGTCGAGAGCTTCTTTGAAGTCTTCGATTTCGATCAGACGGACGTTCGGCTTTTTGGAAAAGATCTCCAACGCTTCGGGTGTGAACTTCTGAGCGATCACTCCTTCCACGAAATTTTCCGTGATTACGTTCGCCAATTCTCCGTTTACGATTCCTTTGATGCCGATCACGCCGCCGAACGCGGAAATCGGATCGGTTCTTCTTGCGAGTTGATACGCTTCCAAAGGATCGTCCGCATACGCGATTCCGCAAGGATTGAGATGTTTGATGATACAGACCGTGTTTTCGGGAAGAAGGCTGGAGATATGAAACGCCGCGTCGAAATCCAGCATATTGTTAAACGACAATTCTTTCCCTTGCAAGGAAGCGAAGTCGCTCTTGACGAACAAAGGTTCGTAGAACGCCGCCGCTTGGTGAGGATTTTCGCCGTATCTGAGTTTTTGTTTTTTGAGAAAGGAAAGATTGAGAACGTCCGGGAACGTGTCGCCCGCTTGTTTGTTGAACCAGGAAGAGATCGCGGTGTCGTACATCGCAGTATGAGAAAAGGCCTTTCTCATATAACCCTCCGCGACTTCTTCCGAAACTCCGCCGGATGCGATCAACGTCTGCACTTCTTTGTAGTCGTTCGGATCGGTAAGAACGAGGGTGTGTTTGTAATTCTTAGCCGCGCTTCGGATCATGGAAGGTCCGCCGATATCGATGTTTTCGATCGCTTCCTCCAAAACCACTCCGGGTTTGGAAACGGTTTTTAAGAACGGATATAAGTTGACCACGACCAAATCTATTTTAGGAATCTTTAATTCTTCCATTTTCTGTTTGTGAGCCGGATTGGAAGTGACTCCCAAAAGACCTCCGTGAACTTTCGGATGAAGCGTTTTTACGCGTCCGTCCAGAATTTCGGGAAAACCGGTGTAGTCGTCGATCGCGATGGCCGCGATTCCGTTGTCTTTCAGAAGTTTTAGGGTTCCGCCCGTGGAAATGATTTCCACGCCGTTTTGATGTAAGAATTGTGCGAATTCCACTAAACCGGATTTATCGCTGACGGAGATCAGGGCTCTTTTGATTTGTATCATTGTTTATCGGATGTTGACCTTTCTATTTTGGATCGTAAGCCTATCCTCGCAAAAGTATTGAACCGCGAGTGGCAGGATTTTATGTTCCTCTTTGAGAATCTCCAGAGTCAAATCTCTTTCCGACATTCCTTCCTCGATTTTCACGACTCCCTGGAGAATCACGGGACCCGAATCCACTCCTTCATCCACGAAATGAGCCGTGCAACCCGCGATCTTGACCCCGTATTCAAAGGCTTGTTTCTGCGCGTTCAATCCCGGAAACGCGGGGAGAAGAGAAGGGTGAATGTTGATGATCCGGTTCGGGAAGGCTTGGATGACCGGGGACTTCAAAATCTTCATATAACCCGCGGTCACGATGAGATCCGGTTGGAGTTCCAACAATAGGTTCAGAAGTTTTTTGTGATATTCTCCCTTATCGGAAAACGAAGCGAAGTTGAGAACGTGAGAAGGGAGTTTGAATTCCAGGGCGATTTCGAGCGCCTTCGCATCCGGGCTGTCGCAGATCAGTGCGATTCCGGTTCCGGCGATTTTTCCCGCCTTGAGACTCTGCAAAACGGCCTTGAGATTGGAGCCTCGGCCTGAGGCTAAAAATACGATCTTTTTTTTAGGTTTAGTAAACAGACTTGCCAAGAAAATTCTATCCGGGTAAAATCAGAACGGCTCCCGAGCTTTCGGCGTAATCCGACGGTGTTTCGGGAACTTCAAGCGGAAACTCCTGAGAGCAGGTTGAAACTTTGGACGGACTTTTCTCCAAGAAGAAAAAATCCGTGCCAGATCCGTAGAAATATCGATCCCAAAACGATTTCCACGGGGGTTTTTTCTGAGTTTTCCGGTTTCGAACGGCGTTAAAGTTTTGAGAGAAACCGCAAGAATGTTCAGACCCAGCATTAAGGAGGCAAGAGTTTTTGTCGAAGAGTATTTCAGGAGAGATACATGTCACTTGCCAGAAAATCCACAGCGACCGTTGATCAATACAAATCCAACGAAATCTCGACTGTCAGCCAGGGAAAACTGATTGTTATGCTGTATGACGGCGCGATTCGTTTTCTGAATATCGCTCTGGAGAATAACACTCCCCGGAAATACGATGTGGTTAACAATCATATCCTCAAAGCCGGAGAAATCGTAACCGAGCTCATGCTTGCCCTCAACTTGGAACAAGGCGGGGAAGTGGCGAACAACCTCCTAGGAATCTACGTCTACATCAAAAAACGTCTTTTAGAAGCGAACATGAAGAAGGATTCCGAAATCATTCAAGAAATCATCAAATACATGGAAGATCTGAAATCGGCTTGGGAAGAAATCGAAAAAAAAGAAAAGTCCAACGTCGTATCGGCTCCGTTCCAAAGCAGCCGCGGAAGCGGTTTATCCATCCAGGGTTAAAACTTGTCGAACTCGGGTTCAATCGATCGGGACCGTAGCCTCGTCATCCTCTACGGGGATAAGATTCTTTTGTTGGATCAGTTGATTTCTAATCAAAAGCGTCAGATGGAAGTGTTGGGTTACGGAGACGGAGAAGGCGGAGCCAAGATAGAAGATTCCAACATCACTATCATCGACAAACTTTTTTCCATCGACCGTAAGATCGAACGGATGGAAGAGGGAGTTCCTCAATCCTTGGAACTCATCGAACTCACCGAATGTCTCTTTCAAAAAATGGAAGAATCCAGAATTCTCCATTCTCAAGTGGAAGAAAGAATGAAAGAGATTTTGAAGGAATACCAGAAGGAACTCAACCAAGTTCAAGTTCAGATCCAACTCAAGAAACATCTTAGAAAAGACTATTGGAACACGGGGACCTGTTAGAAAGAGCCTTGGAGTTTCTGGGTTTAAATCCGGACTTCAGCGAAGAGGATCTAAAAAACCGCTTCTACTTTCTTTCCAAAAAATATCATCCCGACACGGGAGAATTCTCCAGCGATTCCTTGTTCAAGGAATTGATCGAATACAGAGACGTTTTATCCGATCATCTCGAACAAAAGACATTCAAAAAAACGAATATTTCTTCGACGGCGCCTTCTTCACAATCGAAAACTTCCAAGGACGCGGAATACTCCCTCTACAAACAGGCGAGGGAAATCTACGATTCGGCGGTCCACGAGTATTACAAACTCACGGACGGCAATCCCATCTTTTTAAAAGGAGAGGAGAATCCGGCTCTTCGAAAGTTGAGACATTCGCTCGAAATTTCCAAGTCCGGTTTTGAAACCTTGATCGCTTCCTATCCGCAGAGCATTTGGGTTGCGGACGCAAAGGATACGCTTCACAAAATCGACGTTTGGTTTAAGGCACCCTAAGAGAATTCGAAGGCATCGAGAATACGAAACCGGACGCGGCTCCGTTTCGAATGCTGATCACCAATACTTCGGACCGAAGAGTGATGTACTGACCGCTCGTTAAGGTCACGTTCATCTTGCAGATTCGATTCGCGTTTTCTCCCGTTCCGACTGCTGCCAGCGGTCCGCTGTTCGGACTCAGTTCGATCGAATATTCCAAAGGCTGATTGGGGATTAAGTTGAGAAGTCCGTCCACACAATCGATTCCAGTGTTTAGGTCAGCGGGAAATCTCGAATCGTTTTCCGTATTTGCGACAAACAGTCGATATCCTCTAAAAAGAAGTTCGGGGTTTCCCGCTCTCAGGCGCAGTTCGTATCCCGTTGCGATCGGCACGATGCTGATCAAGGTCGGAGGCGTGGAGATCAAACGCGTGGTGGAATAGTGAGGGCAGCCCCAGAATAAAAAACAAAACGGAATTAGAAAGAATGGATAAAGACGTTTCAAAAAGAAATATACTCCCGCCAGCCGAACTTCTCCGCCTGCTGATCCGATATTGAGAAGAGTGGAAAGCGTAGCTTCGGTGTCACCCGATTTTCTTTCGGTAAATCCCACTTCAATTCGGCGAGAAGCTTGTTTCCTTTTCGAGTATTGCAGTGTTTGCAGGCGGCTACCAGATTTTCCCAGGAATTGAATTCCTTCGGTCTTTCCTTTTTCGGAACGTGATCCCATCGGCTTCGGGGAATCACATGATCGAGAGTCAGCTTGGAACCCGGAAATTTTTTTCCGCAATACACGCAGTGATAGTTGTCCCGTTGAAAGATGTTTTCGCGGGAGACTCGATCCCTTCTCGGAGGAACTCGGTAGTAATCTCGGAGAAGAATGATTCGGGGTGCGGTGAATTTGAGTTTTTCGGAGCGGATTAAAAAATTCTTATCATCCTTGATGAGTTGGGCTTTTTCAAGAATGATCAGGATAAGGGCGTCTTTGACCGACCGGATCCCGATGGGGACGTAACCGGCATTCAGCACAAGCACCGGCTGCGCAAGAATGTCCATAACTGGTCAAAAAATAACCGATCGTCGGAAGATGTAAAGAAATTCTCAGGGGTCGATGGATCGTTTCTTGCGAATCCAATACACGACTCCGAACAACAAGGCGAACGTTCCCAAAAGCCCGAGAACCGTTAGTTGACCTTGGTGAACCCAGCCGATCAACGTATCGAAGTTGTATGCTCCGAAATATCCCAGATAAACCCAAACCGGAACCGAAATTACGGCGGCCATAAAGTCGAGCGCAACGAAACGATAAAAGGAGATTCGATCGGAAGTTCCCGCAGTGAGATAGATCGGCATACGAAGACCCGGCATAAAGCGAGCCATAAAGGTGACCCAGTTGCCATAGCGGGCGATCTTGTCTTGAACCTTGGCGAATCGTTCGGGTGTTACGATTCTGGAGATCATCGGAATCTGAAGAACGCGAACTCCGTACACTCTTCCGATTAAAAAAACCGCGCTGTCGCCGATCAGAACTCCCGCCATGCCGACGAGAAACATAGTATGAGGATCGGCTTTTCCGAAACCGGCGATCACTCCGCCCGAAACCAGGGAAATATCTTCGGGCACCGGGAGTCCAAACCCGCAGAGAATCAGAACTAAAAAGACGGCGATGTATCCGTATTCCGAAAATAGATTCACTAGAATATTTAAGAATTCCATTCTTTGCGCTGTCGCCTTGGTTTAGGATTCCAGGGACAGTAAAAAACGTCTCCCGTAAAATAGCAGTAAACAAAACAAAAAAAGTGGGGGGACTTTTCGGAAAAGTTTCGAAATTTTGTAAAACGTGTACTTTTCCAGAGACGATTTGATTCAAAAAGAAAAAGAGGGTCTTGCGCCCTATGCGATTTCCAGCGCGAATAACGGAGGAAGAATTTACGAAGAAGAGGAACATTCGTATCGTCTTCCGTTTCAAAGAGACAGGGATCGGGTCCTTCATTCCAGCGCGTTCAAACGGCTCCAATACAAAACGCAGGTGTTTATTTTTTCCGTCGGGGAGAATTACCGCAATCGAATGACCCACACTTTGGAAGTCGCGGGACTTTCCAGAACGATCGCGAGCGCTCTCGGACTCAATTCTCATCTATCCGAAACGATCGCATTGGCGCACGATCTGGGTCATACTCCGTTCGGTCACGCGGGTCAGGAAGTTTTATCCGGTTTGATGAAGGATCACGGAGGATTCGAACACAATAAACAATCTCTGAGAATCGTAACCGCCATCGAAAAAAAATATCCGAGCTTTCCCGGTTTAAATCTTTGCAGAGAAACTCTCAAAGGATTGATGAAACACGGAACCGATTACGATCCTTCCATGATGTTGCTGGAAAGAAAAGAAAGCGGACCTTCGTTAGAAGGAATGATCGCGGATCTTTCGGACGAAATCGCGTATACGAGTCATGATATCGAAGACGGTTGGGAGATGGGTTATCTTCATCTCGGGGACTTATCCGAAAATCGTTTTTGGAAAGCGGTGTATGAAGAATGCAGGTCTCAATACAAGGACGCGGGCGAGAAGATCCTGGTTCGAACCGCCATTCGAACTCTTACGAATTCCATGGTTTCCGATTTGATTCGCAACATTTCCCAACAATTGGAAAAAAATCAGGTGCGGTCCACGGAGGATTTGGTGGTTCTTTGGAAACAAGACATACGCATCGCATCTTTTTCGGAAGAAATCAATTCGTATTTTCGGGAATTAAAATCCTTTTTGTACGAAAAGCTTTATCGTCACGAGGATCTCGTTCGTATGAGCGATTACGGGAAGAAGGTCATCGAATCCCTCTTCGATTACTTTTTAAAACATCCGGAAAAAATTCCGGAAACGTATAAGGAAAGAATCGAAGAAGAATCCTTGCATCGGGTCATCAGCGATTACGTGGCCGGGATGACCGATCGTTACGCGGAGAAGATTTATCAGTCTTTGCCGTAACATTCAAAAAATAGAATGTTCTGTTTCTTGAATGTTTATTTGTTGGCCGGAGCGATCTTTGTGTCGACCTTGGTCGTCGCCGGTTTTGGTTCGATCGTTTCTGCCGGTTTTGAACAATAATTCAAAACGATCATGATCGGGAACGGACCCTCCGTGCAGAAGTTCAGAATTCCGATCTGAAGATTTCCGTCTTCTCCGATGTTCAACGCTCCGATGCTGAGTCCTTTTCCGGAATTGATTACGCCCACGTTGACCCCGTATCCGTAGTTGAATCCGCCCACATTCAAGCCGAATCCTTCGTCGTTGATCAATCCGACGCTGGCTCCGCTGCCGCCTCTATTGTAGGCGCCCGCCGTAATAAAAAGACCTTTGTTTTCACCTTTGTTATAAATGCCGACCTGAACTCCGGCTCCACCGTCTTCCACTTTGTTCGCGATTCCGGCTTGAACGGTAAAACCGCCTTTTTTTGCGGAGTTATAAATCACTCCGACTTGCGCCCCGTAGGTTTTGCCTTCGGAAACGTTTGCGCCTCCCACTTGAAAGCCGATCAATCGTTCCTTGATGATGTTGACGACTCCTAAGTTGAGTCCGTATAAGTTTTTCACTTCTCCATGGAGAAGGTTCGCGTGAAAGACTTCGGTTTCGGTTTTTACGGGAACGCGGACGACGGAATGTTCATTCGTGAATCCGGTGACTCCGCAATTCAGCAAAAAAAGAAGCATCATCCATTGAGTCAGAGATAAAAAAGAGATTTTGAATATTCTAAAATTTGTATGTTTCATGGTTATTTACAGTAGTTGAATCCGATCATGACTGGGAAGGTTCCTTTCCCGCAGAAGTTCAAAAGTCCGAACTGCATCGTGGGCCCGTCGGTTTCTTCTTCGCCGCCGGAGTTGATCAATCCGATGTGGATTCCGCTTCCTCCGTTGAGAATTCCTACGTTGACGCCGCCGCTTTTGATGTTCAAAGCGCCGAGATTAAAACCGCCCGCTTTTTCATTCAGAATCCCGATGTTGACCCCGTTGGAATAGAAGTTCACGCCGCCGATCATCAGTCCTTTGGTGTCAAAGTTTCCGGCGCCGATGGTAATATCGAATCCGGATCTTTGACTTCCTATATTGACGATCCCTGCTTGAATTCCGCTGGATTCTCCTTTGGAATAATTGACGATCCCCGCTTGGATTCCTGCGCCTTTGTTTTCGGATAAATTGACGACCGCGATTTGGGCTCCGTATGTTTTTTTCTCGGAGAAGTTTACGATTCCGAGTTGGCCGCCGATCATCCGATCTTCCACGATATTGACGACGCCTACGTTGACTCCCGCGAGATTTTTGAGTTCTCCATAGAGAAGGTTCAAGCGGAATACTTCGGTTTCCGTTTTGGGCGGAATCCGGGTCGTAATTCGGGGAGTCAGCGCAAAACCGCAGTTAGTTGTCGCGATCCAGGATAAAAGGAAGAAGAGGTAAGCGATAGGTTTGATTTTGTTTTTCATGATTCGTGTTAAAACGTGCGACGTAATTGGAACGGAAGAAAATTCGTTGTCAATATTATTTCGGAAGGAAACGGTTCTAAACTTTTTAAAAAGACCCTTTCCGGAGTTTCGCTTGGAAAGAATTTATTTTGTTTCAGGTACGAATGTATTCTCGTTTGTAGAGGAGTTTTCGGTCGGAGCCGGTCTGCAATAGTTCGCGACGATCATGAACGGAATCGGTCCTTCTTTGCAAAAGTTTAGAATTCCGATCTGAAAATTCTCCGTTTCGCCGATGTTGACCGCGCCGATCGAGACTGCCGAACCCTCTCCGTTCCAATTGATCAACCCCGCGTTGAAGCCGTAGCCGTAGTTGAATAATCCAACATTCACTTTGCCGCTTGCAAGATTGGCTACGCCGACGGAGAGAGAAAGATCTCCCTTGACTCGGTGTTCTCTGCTTCCCGGAGTATCTCCGGGTTGCGGTCTTTCCGAATCCAAAAAAAAGTTCAAATTAAAAATTCCGATTTTCAAAAGAGCGAAGGACGGCTTTGAATTATTGATCGCGCCGATTTGAATTCCTGTACCTTCTTCAGCCCCGTTTACAATTCCGAGTTGTATTCCGATCAAATCCTTTTGAACGAAATTTGCAAGTCCAAGATTCAATCCGTACATTCGGTCCGTTTCGCCGTAGATCACGTTGACTCGAAGAATTTCCGTCTTTGATTGCGGAGGAAGTTTTAGGGTCGCCCGGGTAGTAAGGGCAATTCCGCAATCCAGATTGATCAAAGAGAAAAGTATTAGAAAAACGGAATGGATGAAGATTCGTATCATAGTTTCACCTGATTCACGTTATCCATGAAAAGAGACTTTGTAAGCCCCAATGCGATCCTTTCTTTATAAATCGTCCGTTAACGCCCGCAGGACTTTCCGAATCTGAATGCAGAGTTCTTCCACTTCTTCTTCGGTCGTAAACCAACCCGTGGAAATCCGGATCGCACGCAGAGCTTCCTCTTCCGAATAACCCATGGAAAGAAGGGAAGGTGCGGGTTCTCTGGATCTGGATTTACAGGAAGAGCCTGTGGAAACGACAAAACCGGATTCTTCCATTCCCATCATAAAAAAGTCCACGTCGTCCGTGGGCAATAGACAAAAGGAAGTCGTCGAAATCCGGGCCGATTCTTTTCCGATCAAAATACATCCGCATTCTTCCAGAACGGATTCGATCTTTGTCTGAAACCCTTTGAATCGATCCAGCTTTTCTTTTTGTTCGGGAATTCTTCGCTTTAGTACTTCGGAAAGCGCTACTATAGAAGGCGAATTTTCGGTTCCGGCTCTGTGATTGTTCTCCTGATTGCCGCCGTGAAAGATCGCGAATTCCTTTTCGGAAACGAGATCGCTTCGCACCCAAGTTCCCGAGGCGCCCATTCCGGCTCCGATCTTATGACCGGAAAACGTAAATCCGTCGAAAAGTCCGAACGGAATTTCCAGTTTCCCGAAGGATTGCATCAGATCGGAAAACAAAGGAACGGAAAATCGTTTGACAAGAGAGGAAATCGCTTCGATCGGCTGAACGACTCCGGATTCGTTGGCTACGTGCAGAACGAAAATCGGAGCGGCTTCTTCGTTTAACAATGTTTCGAGATGGGTCAGGTCGACGGTTCCATTTTGATTCGAACGTATTTTTCGAAACTGAAATCCGGCAAATTCCAACGCGGAATACATCGAAGAATGTTCTAAAGAAGATACGATCGCGGAACCGGAAAATTTGCCGCGGATCGCCTGCGTCATCAAATGATTCGCTTCCGTTCCCGTGGAAGAAAAGACGAATTCTTTTGCGGGTTTTCCGGTGTAATCCTCCAAGGTCTTTCGAGCGGATTCTATCTTTCCTTGTCTGGCTAAGGAGAATCGGGTCGCACCGGAAGGGTTGTAGAAATCTTCGAGATAATCCTTTTGAACTTCTAAGATCACATCTCCAAACGGGGGATGCGTCGCGTTGTAATCAAAATAACGAATCTTCTTCGACATAAAGTTCGTCCGCTTCTTCGTATCTTCCTTTTTTTCGTAAAACGTATCGGAGAAGTTTTTTTCTGTCTTCTACGAGATCGCTTCTGCCGCTGCCCGTGACTCGATACGCTTTATCGATCGTATAAAGATCCGTTTCGAGTTTCTGCAATTCCAAAAGAGCGGAATCGAGTTGTCCTTTTCGGATTTCTGCGCGGACGATCATCAATCTGGATTCGAATACGGAGCCTTTGTCCAAAAGTTCCGATTTGGAAGCTTCGGTGAAATAAAAGATCGCTTTGTTGAAAAAGAACGGATCGCGTTTGCCGAGTTGGTAATTGAGCATTCCCCGCTTGAGAAGCAATTCATCATATTCGACCGTGCCCGGATCGGAAAAGAACAACAGCTTTTCCAAAATTCCGTCCGCTTCCAAGGGAGAAATCGAGTTGAGACCGGTTCTATAAATTCCGAATGCGAGAAGATTCAGAGCCTTTTTGAAATCGTTCGCGTTCACTTTTAAATTTCGATCCGGATCGATCACGAACGAATTCGATTTGATCTGGGACCAAACGCGCATCTGATTTTGTTTTTCGGTCAATACGTTAGCCGCTTCGTCGTCGCTGCCGCAGGAAAAAAACGATTTCGGTTTTTTCTTTTTCTCCATCGCGACTCGAACCGCTTCTTCCGTGTTTCGAACATAGTCCGCGTAGGCGAGTAAAACCTCTTCCGGTCTGCAGACGGCGAGGGCAGTCTTTTCGATCTTTTTCGGAACGGAAAAATCGGGGCCGGAAAAATTCAAGGCTCTCTTGTAATAGTCGAGCGCTTCCAAAACATTCGGAGAAGCGACCTTCCAATATTCTCCCGGATTAAAACTTCCGGTGATCGGATTTCTGGATTTCGTTTTGGAGGAAATTTTTTTCTCGGAAGATTCTTCCCCCATACCGGCATCCTTAAATCTCCAGATCGATATCGAGTCGGTCCAAGACGGTCTGTACAAAACCGTGTCTCTCTCGCTCAAAGAATAATAATACAAACAAGCTTCCTTCAAGATTTCAAGATCGGGAATTCTTTCCCCTAAATCCTGATAGGCGACTTCCCTTTGAAGAATCGCGTCTCCCTTTTCGATAAATTCTCCGGCGGTTTTGGGATCGTAACCCGGAGGCTGAATCATCAGGGCGAGTTTACTCAATAATTTATATCTGTTCGGAAGAATCCATGCCGCGGCGATCGCCCAAACGAGAATTAAGAGAAAGACATACTTTCGATTTTCCCGAATGTAAGTTAACAAAATGGGAGACTCCTACGCGTTGGAAAATTGATTCGACTCCTGGACGGATCGGTTGCAGAATGAAATTCCGGACCTGCTGAGAGGATGGTTCCTGTTTCGTGGAACATTCTTTTCAAATCTGGCCGATTACCTGAATGAATCAAGCAAATAATACAATCGCTTCCCGACTTCCCGGTTTCCGTTTTCTTTCGTTTTGCGCGCTTCTTCTTTTCTTCACGACCGCCTCGTATGCTCAGGAAGAATGCGAGTATTCCGGTTCCATGGTCGCACCCGAATTCTTTCTTTCGCTCGCGTTTGAAAAACAAACCGACGCCGCAAAGATCCCTTCTCAGGAAAAATCCAGAAAGGCCTACGAAGAATCCGTCGAGCATTACGAAAAATACATTCGTTGTTCGGAAGCTCTGCAGAGAAAGGTTTCTCCGGTTTCGAGAGTCGCCAAGGCCAACGTACATTTTTATCTCGGGCAGTTTGATCGCGCGGAAAAGGAAGCGGACGCCGCGATTCTCGCGGATGCGAACTTCAGGGACGCATATCTTTTAAAGGCGAGAATTCTGATTCGGGTCGGTGAATTCCAGAAATCCAGCGATTATCTTGAAGCGAATCTGAGCCGATTTCCGGACGACTCCGATTTCTTATATCTTTTAGGTTCCCTCAATCAGGAGCTCAAAAATTATCCCAGAGCGATTCTTTATTTAACGTCTCTCAGCGATTCGATCCGCAACCGGGAAGGAAATCCGAAATACAGATCCTTCGTAGACAAATCGCTCGGAGAAATGTATTTCGCGAACGGTCAGAACAAAAAAGCGTTGTACTTTCTGACTTCGTATGTACAGCAGAATCCAAGCGATATCACGGCCCGATTGACTCTTGCCAAGATCTACAACCAGCTCGGTAAATTCTCCTCCGCGAGAAAGGAACTGAATAAGATCCTCAAATCCAAAAAGAATCTTTCCTCGGTGGAACACCTTTTGGCGGAGATGTATTTCATCGAAAGCAAGGCCACCGCATTCGAATATTTTAATATTTTAAACCAGCAATCCAAAATCCCGAAAGGAAGCGTTTTGGAAGGGTTGTATCTCGTTCTTTTGGGGAAATACTCGGACGCGAAGAACATTCTTCAACCCGTAAAGGAAAAACTTCCGGGTCGACTCGCGGTTCGTCTCGGAATGCTGGATATCTACGAAAAGGAGAAGAATTCTTCCTTGTATCGGAAGGAACTTCGAGAAGTCGCGGAACTCGTATTCAATATGCAGCAGTTCGAACTCGCGGAACGAACGGCCAATCGCGCTTTGCTCGTCTCGGATTCCTCTTCGGAATGGGGAGAAGCGGAAATCTATGATTTTCTCGCTTCCTGTCACGAACAGTCCGGTTCGATCTATCGGGCGATTTTGATGTCGCGTAAAGCCGCCGAAAAAGCGCAAAAGGAAGAGGAGAAACTCAAGTTTCAATTGCACCTCGCGTATTTGCTCCGCGCCGAACCTCCCGGAAAGAAGGAGGAAGCCGAAACGATCATTCGAAACGTATTGAAGACGCAGCCGGAAATGTCGTATGCGCGTTATCTGCTCGGGATCGTTTTGGCTTCGAGGGAAAAATACAAAGAAGCATTAGAAGAATTTAATGCTGCGATCGAAACCGATTCGCAAAACGGGGTCTATTATTTTTACAGAGCTTCGGTCCATGAGAAGTTGGAACAACAGGAATCCATGGAAAAGGATCTGAAAAAATCCATCGAAATCGATCCCGGAAATCCGATGGCTTACAACTATCTCGGATATTATCTTTCCGAAAAGGGGATTCGTCTGGAAGAAAGTCTCGCGCTGGTTCAAAAAGCGGTCGAGCTTGCTCCGGACAACGAAGCGTATCAGGACAGTCTCGGTTGGATTTTTTTCAAACTGGGAAACCACGACGAAGCGCTCCTGCATCTGCAACTCGCGTATCAGATTCTCAAGGACAAAGGGGAAGAAGACCCCGTGATTCTGGAACATATCGGCGACGTGTATAAGGAAAAAAGCCAAGGACGAAACGCGACCGCGTATTGGGAAAAAAGCCTCAAACTATTTAAGAAGAAGGAAGACATATCCCGAATTCAGAAAAAACTGCAAAGCGGATCTTCGGAACACTCCGGAATCAAACCCGGAAAATAATCTCGGACAACTCAAGTTATGAAACAGACTCTTTATGCAACAATTCTAATGGTTTCTCTTCTCGCGATCGGATGTACAAGTCCGCAGATCGAAGAGATTTCCTTTCCCGATAAGGGAAATTTAAAATTCCTTTCTTCCAAAAATCCGGAAGCCGCGCGCGTTTTAAAATCGATCCGCGATTTGGAAACGAAGAATTCCTCCTATTCGGGAGAATTCTCCATGCGTGTGGAAAATTTCGTTCCGAAAAAGGAAAGTTTTTCCGCGGACGGAAAGATCTATTACGACAAACCTTCGGGAAAGATGTACATCGAACTTTCCGATCCGTTCTTCGGAATGATCGTTTCCCGCGTTTATACGGACGGGATTTCGATTCATATCAAGACGGCGAACGGAGGACCGCAGGTTCTTCCGATGGGCGATATTCTTTTTAAAGATCCGAGCGGCAAAAAACAATCCACGATTCCGTTTCCGGTTTTGTATTCTTTGCTTTCCAATAACAGTTCTGGACTTGCGGGGAACGATCCTACGTTCGTAAATCTTTCGGAAAAGGCGATTCTCGTCAAAAAACCGGGAGAGGACATTACGTTTTGGATGACGGATTTTGGAATCAGTTCCGTGGAACTTCTTTCCAAAAAAAGCAATCTCAAAGCGATTACGAAGGTGCAGGGAACGATTTCTTTTCCTCCGAAAACTACGATCACGAGAATCGTGGAGCCGAGCACGAATTCGGATCAGAACAAGATCGAAATCAAAATGAAAAAGATCGCCTTGTCCGAAACGATTCCAGCGTCCAAATTTCAGTTTTAAAAAATCAAGATCGAGATTTACAACATTCTTTCCGGATTCAATTTGGAAAAATCCGGAATAAGAACGATGCGTTTTTTAAACGCACGTTCAAACGAATCGAACTACTCTGGATCTAAGGAGCGAAAATGCTTTCCGAAATTAAAAACAATCACGTCCTCGAACTCTACATCGAAACCAACGAGGTCAATTCTCTCAACGGAGAATTCTTCAAAGTCATCTCCGCAAAGTTGGAAGCTGCGGCAAAGGATCCTTCCGTGAAAGCGGTGATCCTCACTTCCAAAAACGAGAAGTTTTTTTCCAACGGTTTCAATCCGGAAATTTTTGTCGGAAAGACGTTAGCGGAGATTCAGGACGTTCTGCGTCTTGCGTTGGACACCGCTTCCAAACTTCTCTTTTTTGAAAAACCTCTGATCTGCGCGATGAACGGACATTCCATGGGTTTGGGCGCGGTTTACGCGATCTTTTGCGATTATAGACTGATGGTGGAAAAGAAAGGAAGACTCGGTTTTCCCGAATCCCAAATCGGAATCAACTTTCCTTCCGTCGCCGGGTTTATGTTGAAAGAAACCGTTGGAATCACAAAAGCACGCGACCTTTTGTATTCCGGAAAAGGACTCAAAGCGGAAGAAGCCCTCGAGATCGGTTTGATCGACGAGGTTGCCGCTTCCTCCGAGGATCTGCTCGTACGCGCGCGCAAATACTGCGATCAATTCAAGGACATGGCGATGGGCTCGGTAACGGGGATCAAAATCGCTCTCCGCGATCCGGTTCGTATGTTCGCGGAACACAATGCGGAACGGGACGTGAAACTTTTATCCGAGGCGGTTTTTTCCGGAAACGGTCAGGAAGGAATGAAGTCCATTCTCGAGAGAAGAAGACCCGTATTTCAGTAAATTCTAATTTACGAATCTACAAAAATGAAAAAGCCGGTTTTTTACGCCGGCTTTTTTGTTTTCAAGATGTGAAAGCGGAAAATCGAATGCCGCGACGATTCAAAGATTTCGATTTTATCTTTCGTTCCTTTCCGGAAATCGCGGGACCGCGGAGTTGCGAAAGAATTCTCCCGAAAGTCGGTGATCGGGCGATCCGAAAATTAAATCTCAGTGAAACACTTTTCCCGGATTTAGAATTTCCTTTTTATCGATTTCTTTTTTGAAAGCGCGAAGTCCGAGTAAGGCCGGTTTGGAGGTCGCTTTTTCATACCAAGCTTTATGATCGAAACCGACTCCGTGGTGATGGGAGATCGGCGCGCCGTTTTGATAGAACGTATCCGAAACCATCCGTTTCATCTTAAACCACTGATCGGCCGGTTTTTTCTCGTCCATCGGGAAAATGATTGTGTAGTAGAGACAAGCGCCTTCGTGATAGCTGTGCGAGATATGACACATCGCGATCGAACCGGGAATCGATTTTTCCAAAGAAGCGATTCCTTCCTTGTGAAGGTGCAGAACCCGATCGTAGGTCGTGGAAGTTTCCATCGTGTCTACACCGAGGCCGTTTTCCATTACATGATTGCGTAAGAAAGGCATGTTGTATCGGGAATGGATCCATTGTTCTCCGAGATGGGTTCCGGCATACAATCCCTTATGTTTTCCGATCAGAGGTTTGATCTTGGAAAAATTCTGAGAAACGTCCTCTTTGGTTCCGTCGAGTCCTAGAAGGATCACGCATTTATCTTCACCGAGATTCTTCCAGCGTAGAACTTGATTTTGAATGACGTTTTTGATCCAGCGGATCGGAGTATTTTTCTTACCGAGAGTGCCTAACGTTTGATACAAACGGGTTTCGTTTTTGTCGGAAAGGCGGATCATGGAAGTCGGAATTTCCCTGTGATTGACTTCTCGGATAAAATCCACCCCGGCGGCAAAGTTCGGGAACACGATTCCGAAATACTTTCTCGTTTCCGGCAGTTTATGAACCTTGATCGTAGCTTCGGTGATGATTCCGAGCAAGCCTTCGCTTCCCGCAAAGATCTGATTCAGGTCAGGTCCCGTGGAAGAGGCGGGTTCACGGAGCGTTTCCACCGTTCCGGAAGGGGTTACGACTTTTAAGCTGGTGAGAATTTCTTCGATTTTGCCGTATCGATTGGATTGTTGTCCGGCGCTTCTCGCGGCGATCCATCCGCCTAACGTTGAATATTCGAAAGACTGAGGAAAATGTCCGAGGGTAAATCCCTTGTCGTTTAACGTTTTTTCGAGTTTGGGTCCGTAAACCCCCGCTTGAAAGGTCGCGAGATAACTTTCTTTGTCCAAGGACAAAAGAGAATCCATTCTAGTCGTATCCAAGGAAAGAACCGCTTTTTGTCCTTTTCCTTTCACCACTTCCAAACCGCCGACCACGGAGGAACCTCCACCGAAAGGGATCACTGTGATGTTGTTTTTACTGCAGTATTCCAAAATTTTTGCGATCTCGGATTCTTTGCTTGGATAAATAACTCCGTCTACGAAAGTTTTGAGCGTGTTGAACGAAAGTCGAAGAACGTCGTAATAGCTTCTTCCCGCGGAATGAAGAACTCTTTCTCTTCGTTCGGTGGAGAAATGTTTGCTTCCGCAGATTTTCCCAAGTTCGCGGATTTGAGCGGGACTCAAAGAGGATTTCGGAAGAGTGATTTCTTCCAGTGCGACCGGAGGGGTTTTTCGAATCTCGGAGATCTTGAATTCGTCTGCGAGAAAGGCGAGGATTTCCTGCATTTGACCGACTCTGAAAAAGTCTTGTCCGTAGGCTCCCCATGCGTTCCATCTCAAGTTATCCCTTGAATAGTCTATCTTTGAATTGAGTTCCGTATAAAACATCGTTCTAAAATCTCCGAATGATTCTTAAAAATAAAACTGTCCGAATCGCCAAGCATGCAGATTCGATCGGAATTCGCAACAGAATTCCGATCGCTTCGTTAAGAAGAGATCAGCTTTTGCAATTCCAAAACTCTTTCGTTGTTCGGTTCCAGTTCGGCCGCTCTTTCGATCAAATACTTGGCTCGGGAGCGATTGCCCTGAAGCCGATAGATATCCGCGAGATGAATTAAATTTTTGACATGATTCGGAAAACGAAGCCGGAATCGTTCGCTCGATTCTTCCGCTTTTTTCAAAAGATCAGAGTTCTTAGTTTTGGAATATTCCCGTTTTGCCAAAAGGGAAGAATACAAAAGAAGTTCATGATCCACCGGGTCCAGATACAGGGCGCGATTTGCGTTTTCCAAGGCGCCTCCGATATCTCCCGATTTTTCCAACAGTCTCGCGAGGAGTTTGAGTTCTTCGGGGGAATCGGAAATTTCGTTCTCGGAATTTTCATATTCTTTCAACGCACCCGCAAAGTCTTTGGAAAGAGCCGCTCTTTTTGCACGGGAGAATCGATCGCCGGTTCCCGATTTGAACGTTTTCCCGTTGTATTCGATGGATAAAAGACTGTAGTCGTCCGAAAAACTTCCCACGGATAAAAGTAGATTTTCGATTTCCGACAATTCTCCCTTTGCTTCTTCCACTCTGCGCAAGAATTCCGTTTCGTCTTCGTTGATCTTTCTTTTCCCATCCGCGGATTCGTCCAGGATCAGATCGTCTTTTCCGTCCGAACCGCAGAAAATCCGATCTCCCGGTTTCATTTGAAAGAGCCGCACGTAAACTTGCGCGTTGATTCCGCCCACGCCGAGTTTATAAAAGTGAGTTTCGGGATCGATAAACGAAGCTTTTCCGTCTCTGAAAAGAATCAGCCAAGGATGTTCTATATTCAAATAGTATAATGTTCCCGTCTCTTCTTCCACAAGGCCTAATACCGCCGAAACGAGCATGCTTCCGTCGAAGGTTTCGAAAACCTTTTGAAGATCGGTAAAACAATCCTTGAGCCATCGTTCCGGTGAACGGTCCGCCGAATCGGGATCCATTTTGGAACGTATGATAACCGAGTTATAAACCGCGCCCAAAACGAGCGCTCCTCCCGCCCCTTGGATGGATTTTCCCATCGCGTCTCCGTTGATAAACGCTTTGAACTTCTTTCCTTGAAGAGTGAGATCATAGGCGCTGAGATAATCTCCGCCGAGCTCGTATTCCTTTTCGCGAAACATGAATTTCTTATATTGATTGAGAGCGAAGTCGATTTTGACGGGACCGTTTTCCGTCTTCTTTGCGATCAAAGGATCGAGAAGAAGAGAAGTAAGAAAATAATCTCCGTCTTGTTTTTCCTTTAAGTTTTGGATCTGCTCCATATTCTCCGAGATTTCACGATTCTTTTCCAATATCTTAAAATGACTGATGAAGTTGGAAAAGCGATATCGTTCTACTATGAAACCGCTGAATGCCGCGAGGACGTAACTGATCGCAAGATTCTGCATCGAATACGACGCTTGGTCTGTGGAAAGATTCGGATGGTAGATGAGAACGCCGCAGAGAAAGGCGGCGATCGAAAGCGCGTAAACGGAAAATAAAAATTTCCGGGGAAAGGGCATGAATACTATGGACATGACCACGATCTGTAAACCGGAAACGTAATTCGGATCATCCGCGATTCTTCCCGTAAAAAAGGCCGTCGCATTCAAAATATAAAGAAAAAGAATGTAGGCCCATTCTAATCCTTTCCCGCGAATTTTGGTACCGAAAAAACGATCGATGACAAGTGCCACGAGAAAAAAAAGACTAAGAAGAGTAAGGCCGATTCGGAAATAAAATAGTTCCGGGAATTCGGGATGAAGCTTGCGATCGGTGTCTAACGCGAACCCGAGCCAAACGAATATCCCGATGATGGAACCCGGGTAATGAAGAAATCGAGCCTGTCTATGGAGATCATCCATATATTCTTTCTCGTGTCGAATTCGATCTTCATTGATGTCAAATATGAGGCGCAGGTATCGTTTGAAAGAATTAGGCAAACTCATCGTAGCTCAAATCTTTTCAGAATTACTTTTTTTTCAATCAGAGTTTTCGATTTTAGAATCCAAGAAGTCGAATTATAAAATTATTGATTTTGCACAACCGATATAAGAGCATTGACCCTGCCATATTTTTATGAAAAAGAATCGCCATGCCAATAAATAAAAAATTGCCGAGTGTGACCCCAAGAATGAACCGAAGTTCAGAATCGACCGTCTACGACCTGTTAGTGATTGGAGGCGGAATTACGGGGGCACAGGTCCTCTGGGATTCCACGTTACGAGGCATGAAATCGATACTTTTAGAAAAAAACGATTACGCTTCCGGAACAAGTCAGGCGACATCGAAGATGATTCACGGCGGCTTGCGGTATCTCAAGAATTTCGAACTAGGGCTCGTGCGTGAATCTCTTCGCGAAAGAGCGACCCTCGCCAGAATCACTCCGCAAGCGGTTCAATCCATGGGGTTTTTGGTGCCGATCTATTCGAATACGGAAAGATTGGTTTTAAAAGCCGGTATGGAGATGTACAACGTGCTTTCCTACGATCGGAATACGAATCTATCTCAGGATCGTTTGATTCCCAAATACAGCTTTCTCTCGAGAGAACAAACGATCTTAGAATCTCCCACAGTGGATCGGGAAAATCTGAAAGGTTCTTATCTTTACTATGATTATTTGAATTTGAATCCGGAACGACATACCTGCGAATTTATCTTTTCCGCGCGGGAAAGAGGGGCGGAAGCGAAGAATTATACCGAAGCGATTCAGATCGTCCGTTCCAGCGATTCTACGTATACTGTGATCGCGAAGGATAAAATTTCGGGTAAGGAAATTTCTTTTCGGGCAAAGACCGTCGTAAACGCGGCAGGACCTTGGGCCGATTTTGTGGAATCCCTTGCGGGAGCGGAGATCGAAAAACATCTGATTCGTTCCAAAGGAATTCACGTCGTTACGAGAAAAATCTGCGGAGACAAAGTCTTTGTAACCAAGAAGAAGGACGGAACCCATTTGTTCGTCATTCCCTGGAGAAACAAAACCATCATTGGAACGACCGATACGGAGTATCCCGATAATCCAGATCGATTTCGAGTCACTAAAAAAGACATCGAAGAATTGTTAAACGAAGTCAACTATACGTACGGTTATACGGACCTAACGTTGGAAGACGTGGATTTTTATTACGGCGGATTAAGACCCTTGGTGGAAGATCCGGGCGAAACCAAATCCACATACAACGCGTCCCGTAAAACGGAAATTTTCGATCACAAAGAATCCGGCTTTCCGGGCTTTTTCACGGCGATGGGAGGAAAATATACCACGAGTCGTGCGGTAGGAGAAGCCGTCGTGAATAAGGTCGCGGAATATCTTCCCGGTACGTTCCGTGCCTGCGAAACGGCAACGGTCCCTCCTGCGACCGGAAATTATTCGGACCTTTCCACGCTCATCAACGAACTTGGAATCAAATTCCCGAAATTAAAAGGAGAATTGATCGAGAACATCGCGTTTCGATACGGTTCGCAAGCCGTGCAGATATTGGAAAAAAGTTCGGCCAAAGAAGAATTCTATACCTTGCAAAACGGGGAAAAGTTCTTTGAAAGCGAATTGCGCTTTATCGCGAAACGGGAAGACATTCGTTTTGCGACCGATTTCTTTTTCCGAAGATCCGGTGTGGGCGTTCCCGGATTACCGGAAGAAAAAGAAACGTCGAAAATCGTCCGTTCTCTCGGAAAACACTTGGGCTGGAACGCGAGCCGTGTTTCCAAAGAGATCAAATCGGTCGAAGAACGTTATAAAATTTATTGAAGTTTTAAAACGTAAACGAATTGGAAAGAAGGATGGACATGAAGTCCTTGATGATCTCGGAAGTGTCCGAAAGACTAATCGCCTCTCCATCCACGATTCTTTGAACCACCGTACCCAAAATCACGCTGATTAAAATCCGGTTGAGAGTCGGATTCGTAACACCTAAGTGTTTCGTGATAATGTTGACGTATTCCTTCATCGCGTCCGCAATCAGAGTTTTTTCCTCTTCGTGATTTTTCAAACGGGAAACGTCGCAGATGATATATAAAAGATTTTGAAAGTATGATTCTCTCGCTTGAATCATTTGAAAAAGGGATTCCACTCTGGATTCGAGCGTTTGTCCGGGATTTCCTTTGGAATACAGTTGTAATTCTTCGATGTCCTTGCTGAGGACGAACTTTACCAATTCCTTAAATATATCCTCTTTGGTTGCGAAGTAGTGATATAAGGTTCCGGTGGAAACGTCGAGTTCGGTCGCGATCTCTCTCATCGAAACCGCGGAGTATCCTCTTCGCGCGAGAATATCCACGCACTTGGATAGGATCTCCACTTTATATTTTTCATGATTCACTATCTTGGGCATCGGGACTTCCTCAGGTTCATATATTTATTTACGGTCGACTCGTATTCCGTGATGTTGAAACCGCCTCGCCCGGTCAAGGAGATTGGATCGGAGCGGTTCCAAAGAAGATGGATCGCAAAACGATCAATAGGCGATTCTCAGTTTTTGATAAACGAATCCCAACAGCCAAATCGGGCCGATCATCAAAAACTGAAGGTCTTTGAAGAAGGAAGGTTTTTTCCCTTCGATCTTATGACCGATAAACTGTCCGATCCAGGCAAGAACGAAGATCGTAATTGAAAGTTCTAAAATACCGTAAGCATACGTTCCGAGCATGATCGGAAGGACGGTCCCCTGCAAGATTACGATTAGGTAAATCATCAAAGAACTGAGAAAGAACATTCCCAGAGCCAACGTCACGGAAAGTCTTACGTAAAAAGCGAGTGCAAACACAAGAGCCAAAGTCGCAAAGTTCAAGTAGGGAACGGACTGAAAAAAAGAAGGCACTGGAATGGACCAAAGAAGACCGATGACAGTAAAGTAAATCAACGGAACGCAAACCCAATGGATATTTTTGTTGATCGGGTTGCGGTGGCTTTCCGCGTATTCGTTAAACCAGGTTTCAACGGATTTCATAAAAAACTCCTCTCGTTTAAAAATTTTAAACGTTCGAAATAGAATCGCAAGTGTTTTTTTCGAACTTAGTGAATAAAATCCACTTTCAGAAGGTTAAACATTTGCTATCCTACCAAATTCCCGTGGGATTTCGGGACTCGGTTCAAAAAGTCGGATCTTATAAGTTCGGACCCTTTTTTCTCAAGAGCCTGTTTTTTACATTCAGCGGAAAGGCCCGTTAAAAGCTTCTCAAAAATTAATTCGAAGTGGTTTCTTTCGGGGGAACTTCCGAATTTTCGGTCGTTGGTTCCGCAGCGTCCGTTGGCGTTTTCGGTTCAACGGAAACGGTAGGAACCGTCACCGGTTGCTGCTGAGGCGGCGATTCCATTTCGAGGGGGCGGGTGATTCGTTCGATCGGAAGTCGTTTTACGTGATTGGCCATTTCTTTCAAAATCGCTTCCGTAATCTGTTTCATGATTTCGCCGGTGACTTGGTTTTCCAAAACCTCGGTGATCATCGAACTGATGTCTTCTCCGAGACGTTTTGAAATTTCACCCATAAACGGGATTCTGGATAACTCTCCCAATAAGAACTTGGATTGAAGGGATTCGTTTACCTTGGCGTTGAATTCTTTTTGATGAAGTTCAAAGGCGCGTTTGGCGAGCTGACTGTAATCCAAGCGGATCATCACTTCTTCCACTCTTTCCAAAGAATGCAGAAAAACCGCGTCCGCGATCGTATCCACGATCACGTCCCGAAATCGAAACGTGATCTCTCTTGTGACGATATCGCTCAGGTTTTGTCCGGATTGACCTAACTTGTAAAATGCGATGAGAATCTTCATTCCCCTCAAAAGCAAAAAAGGGCGGAGAAAATAAAACGGGATCACTCCGACGATTTCATACCAGTTCATCGAAAAGTATGTGCTCGGATCTTTCGATTTTCGAAACTTAGTGATCAGTTCCATCACCCATACGACTAATACGAAGAAGTCGAAGCCGATCATATACGCGTACAATTCTTTCGGAAGAATTTCCTTATACGAGTTGTAGATCAAAAGTAGAAGAACGTCCAGGGCAGCAAGGGAAAGAAGAAATAAATCTCTTCCCGACCCGGGCAGCGCCTTGAGCCAAAGATAAAAATGCCAGATGTTAAATTTGTTGACCCGGACCGGATAACGTTCGGAATCAGCCATTTTACTCATACTCTCCCCGGAAAGGTTGGTTTACAGTATTTACGAGAATGGGATTCTGGTCACTACAATTCCATGTCTTCTCAAGTGGCAATTGACGGTTTCAATCTGATCTATAAATTTCCCGATTTGGAAGAATGTATGTATCAGAATCGGCTTTCCAAAGCCAGACAAGGACTGTTGGAATTGTTAGAATCGTATTCCAAAAAAAAGAAAAAACAAACCTTTCACGTTTTCTTCGATGGAAAGAAAGAAGTCGGTAGCGAAGTCTATCAGGAAAACTTCGGAAAACTGAACGTATATTTCAGTCGAGAAAGAAAGGCGGACGACGTGATCAAGGAATTCGTTCGAACGAACGTACGTCCATCCGAGATTCAAGTGGTCAGTTCGGATAAGGAGATTTTTTTTCACGCGAAGAAATGGGGCGCTCATCCTATCACTTCCGAAGAATTCGCATCTCTTGTACTCGCCGAAATCTCTCCTCCAAAAATCGAAGCAGACTCCGAAGAATTCAAAGATAAAAAACTGAACTCCGAAGAAGTGGAATACTGGAAAAATTTATTTAGGAAAGGCAGATAACAGTGCTGTTCAACTCCGTTACGTTTGCGATTTTCTTTGCCGTTGTTTATGCGATCTATTGGACGATTCCGAAAAAGAACCGTCCCGACTTTCTGATTCTTTCCAGCGCGTTCTTTTACGTCTGGTTTTCCTGGGTGTTCTTCCTCCATTTCGTCGCGGTAATTCTTCTGAATTACTTTTTTTACCTGAGAATCAAAACTTCGAAGGACCGTTCCAAACACTGGATGATTGCGTCGGTTCTTTTTAACTGCGTCAATTTAGGATTCTTCAAATACTTTTATTTCTTTTCCAGAGTTCTTGCGGACGTAACCGGTTATCCGTTTTTCACCGAGATCCAAGGGATCGTTCATATCATTCTTCCGTTGGCGATCAGCTTTTACAGCTTTCAGATGATCGCCGCGGCGGTGGACGCGAGAAGAAATCCTTCGGGAGAAACGATTTCTCTCAAAGGATATTTTTTGTTCGTATTATTTTTTCCCGTTTTGATCGCGGGTCCGATCATGAGAACCGGGGATTTTTTCCCGAATCTGAGCAACCTCGAACCCGATCGCGACAAAATCTATAACGGCTGTTATCTGATGATCAGCGGTTTGATCAAAAAAGTACTGATCGCCGATCCTGCGGCCGGATTGATTTCTCCGATTTTCTCAAGTCCGGAAACATACGATTCGTATTCTCTGATCCTGGCGGGAATCGGATATTCGATTCAGGTCTTCTGCGACTTTTCCGGGCTTACGGATATGGCGCGCGGAGTGGGGGCGCTTCTCGGATTTTATCTGCCGGAAAACTTCAAAGCTCCGTTCTTTTCTCTCAGCGGAAGGGAACTTTGGCAGAGATGGCACATAACGTTGTCCTTTTGGCTCCGCGATTATATCTATTTCTCCTTGGGCGGAAGTAAGGTCGCGCAATGGAGAACGCACTTGAATCTGATTTTGACCATGACCATCGGAGGGTTTTGGCACGGGGCGGATTATACGTTCATCGCTTGGGGATTTTATTGGGGATGTCTTCTTGCCGGAGAACGATATTTGGAAACTTCGCTCGGTTGGAAGTTAACTCCGGAAAAGAACGTTTTCCTGAAAGTGATCAAGGCCTGCATCGTGTTTCTTTTATTTTCTTTCAGCGCGGTGTTGTTCCGCGCGGACAACGCAAAGACGATGGTGCAACACGTAACGGGAATTTTTCGAAATTCTCCCGATACGATCGAAACACAGATCGCTTCTTCTTCTCTTTCTTGGTTGAACGACGCCGGAACTTTGATCGACGGAAATTCTTTCTTTCTCCTCAAACAAATGGAGAATGTGGAGAAATTCTTTTATCTCTTTCTCGCACTCGTTCTGTTCAACTGGGTTCAATATGTTCCCGATTTTTGGAAGCGCTTTCGGAAATACGATCCGTTGCTTTTGACGGCGCTCGGCGTTCTTACCGTGTTTTTACTCGCGTTGTTTTCGGAAGATTCGGGCGCGTTCATCTATTACAAATTTTAGGAAAATAGAATGTTTCGAAATCGATTTCTACTCGTTCCTTTTATCATTTTTCTGCTCGCATTCGGAATCGATAAACTCATCAGTTCCACCGCGTTCGAGCCGTATTATTCGCTGACCCTATCGGATTTGAACTTTAGACATAAGGAATTTCTTTTCGACGAACTCAAAGAGTATCTCCAAAAAGAGAATCGCAAGAAGGTTCTGGTTTATTTCGGAAATTCAAGGGCGCTTCTATTCAGAAACGATTATATAGAAAAGAAATATCCGGATTGGGTTCTGTTTAATTTTTCAGTACCGGGCGGCTCTCCGGATTATTATCTTTACTGGCTGGAACGATTTCAAGCCGACGCGGTTAAACCGGATTTTATCCTGATGGATGAGTCGATCGAAATCTTCAATTCCTCCTCCGTTTTGACTTTGGACGAGGTCCTTTTTTACGGACTCAGCGCGTCCTTCGTTTTCCGTCACGCGGATCGATATTCTTCCTCGGATCTGACCGGTTATATTGCGAAGAAATTATTTCATACGCACAAGAATCGTCCTCGCATAGGCGTGATTCGCGCCAGAGCCAAGAACGGAGGGGTTCTCGCCGCAGGTTACAGTAAACTTCGAACAACAATCTGGGAGAATCTCAAAAAACAAAGAGGTAGCGCCACGTCGGACGCGAGTCCGCGGATCGTATTGCCCGCGGAACTTTTGAAAAAGAGATCCAATACGGATTTTAAATCGTATCTGACTCCGTTTACGTTCAATCCCAAGATGTTGGCGAATCAAGAAGACGCGATTCGGATCGTAAAAGAAAGCAAGGTTCCATTTGCGACGATCTGGGTGCGCGTGTCCCGTCCTTATTTCGAACTCTATAAAACGCGGAAAGTTCTTACGAACGAGAAGGACGAGAAGACCCCGTACGACATTATGGTTCCGATATTACAAAAATTGCATGCGTCTACCGGAACCGAGTTTTGGAATATGAACGAAGATCCAGAATATCACTGCGACGATTTCAGCGACCCGGGACACATGTCTCCGAGTTGTTTTAACGACTACGCGGATTTTATTTTCAAACGATTGCCGAAATGAATGGATGGGAATGGAGAAACCGATGATCGAACTTTTTGAATCTTCTATTTCGGGAAATTCGCATAAAGTGCGAATGTTGTTGTCTTTCCTGAATTTGAAATATGAAAGCGTTTCCATAGATTTAAAAGGAAAAGAACAGAAAACCGAGGACTTCTTAAAAAAGAATCCGTTCGGACAAGTACCAGTTTTGAAAGACAAAGAAGTTATCATCCGTGATAGCCACGCGATCTTGGTCTATCTCGCTTTGGAATACGGAAAAAAAGAGGATTGGTTTCCCAGCTCGAGTTTTGAAGCGGCCAAAGTGATCCAATGGGTTTCGACCTCCGCGAACGAAGTGGGTCGCGGTCCGGCTGCGTTACGCGCTCATCATAAATTCGGACGAAAGATCCATGAGGAAGATGCGCTTGCGGTAACGAACGATCTTTTGCGGATTTTGGAAAATCAATTGAAACAAGATCCGTGGCTGATCGGGAATAAGATCACGATCGCGGACGTCTCGTTGTATCCTTATATCGCGCTGGCACACGAAGGAAAGATTGATTTAAAACCGTATGAAAAAATCCGCGCTTGGCTGAAACGGATCGAAAGTCTGCCCGGTTATGTTTCGATGGAAGGAATCGAGTTACAAGGCGTTTGAACGAAGCTGAGATTTTTCAAAAAGTTTCCGTCGGTACAATCAATTTCGGTCCTCCAGACAGACGATCGCGAGCGGATTTACCAGATGCTATACGATTTTGAAAAACGTTTCAGTTAACGGAAGAATCTACGATCTTACTTTACAATCTGCTCCACCAACTCGGGCAAAATCTCTCCCGTTTTTCCCTGCAGAAATAAATCCACCGAAGAGGAAAACGAGGAACGTTCCGGATTGATCTCCACCAATAGGGAACCGGAACGTTTTGCGATCTGAGCCAAATAGACCGGCATACTCACCGAACCGGACGTTCCTAAAATCAACAATAGATTCGTGCTTTGCATTCTCGAGATCGAAAGATTGAGTTTGTCCTCGTCATAACTTTCCCCGAACCACACCACGCCGGGCCGAAGCGGACCTGCGCACGAGTTGCATCTTGGAGGAAGAGAATCCGATTCGGAAATTTTTACCTTGGATTCTTGTCCGCAGGAAACACAACGATTGAGAAAGATGTTTCCGTGAATTTCGACGAGCTTTCGAGAACCGGCGTTTTCATGAAGCCCGTCCACGTTCTGCGTAATGAGGAAAAAATCGGGATGAGATTTTTCTAAATCGGCAAGAGCGGTATGACCCGGGTTCGGTGCCTTGCTTTCGATGATGCCTCTTCTCCAGAGATACCATTCCCAAACCAGCTTGGGATCCTTTTCGAAGGCTTGCGGAGTCGCGAGATCTTCGGCGCGGAAATTTTTCCAAAGTCCGTCCGCGCCACGAAACGTGGGTATCTCGCTTTCCGCTGAAATTCCCGCTCCGCTGATCGCCGTGATTTTACGAAACGTATGTTTGTGTTCGGCTAAGAATTCTTTCATGAGGCCAGTTGAAGAGCGGACTTCACTTTCAACATGGATTCTTCCCCGCAAAGAATTCTAACGAGTTCGAGGGAGAATTCAAACGCGGAACCGGGGCCGATGCTCGTCACGATTTTTCCGGAAATTTCCAGTCGGGAACCCGTATAACCGGGAGCGTCCGAAACGATTCCCGGAAACGCTGTGAATTTATCTTTTTGTGTTAGAATATTCTGATGTACTAATACGCTGGGAGCGGCGCAGATCGCTCCGATCCATTTTCCTTCCTGCTTTGCCTCTTTTAGGAGTTGGGCGATTTTGGGATCGGCTCCGAGGGCTTTGGTTCCGGGGCCGCCTCCCGGAAGAACGATCATATCGAAGTGTTTCAAGTCGACCCGGTCCAGGGTCGTATCCGCTAAAATGCGAACTCCTCGGGATGCTTTGACTTCTCCTTCCTTTAAGGAAGCGCTCGTGACTTCGACCCCGGCTCGTCGCAAAATATCCACGATGATGACGGCTTCCATTTCTTCCATTCCTTCCGCAAAAGGAACCAAAACCTTAGGCATGGACTTCTCCTTGAAAACGAAATCAGTCCCTGGAGCCTTTCCAGGTGACGTTCAGGTTTAAGAAGTAATTTGTGATCATCGCCGCTAAAATGGCAAGCGAATCCGATAAAAATTTAACAGGAAGTCCGGAAGAATTCAATTCTAAAAGAAAAATTCGATGATACAAAAGTTGAAATACGCTGATCTGAATCAGAAGTCCCAAAAGACTTACGAGATGGAACAGAATTAGACCTTGCACGATCCGGATTCCTACGTATCTTTTTTCGTAGAACGTAAGATAGTTGTTCAAGATAAAATTGGAAAGAATGGAGATTTCGATTCCGAAAAGAACCGAACTGTAAACCGGATTTAAAAATCGAAACGGGGTTTGTATCTCCGGAAAACGGAAGGTTTCTCCGATTACAAGTCCGAATAAATTCACGAGAACCCCGAAAGAACCCACCAAGGAATACAAGAGAAAGGTAGGAGAAATCTTTTTTCCGAAACGAAGATCGAGTAGGGCGATCAGATAATTCCGGATCACCGAGCCGTCCAATTTCGTTTTGCCGAATTCCCTGCTGCGGAACGTAAACGGAACTTCGAATATCTTCGGAGTTTGCCCGGCTCCATTCAAGAATTCTAATAGGATTTTGAATCCTCTCGGATTGATTCGATCCGCCGTTTTTTGAAAATACGAACGGGAAATCGCAAAGAATCCGCTCATCGGATCGGAGATCGGAATCGGCAAAAGAAACTTTGCGAGTTTGGTCGCGAACACGCTGGAGCTCCTCCGCAGGAACGACCAATCGGATGTGGAACCTCCGTTCGTATAACGGGTTCCTACGCTCACGTCAAAACCGTTCTTTAGGATCGGTTGAACCAAGGCGGGAAGAATTCTTTCGTCGTGTTGTAAGTCCGCGTCCATCACGACGAATACCTTTCCTTTCGCGATCGCCATTCCCGAAAGGACCGCGGAAGAAAGTCCTCGACCTTCCATTCTTCGGAGAACCGTTAACGTAGGGAATTTCCCTTGGAGAGTTTCTGCGACTTCCCAGGTTTTATCGGGGCTGTTGTCGTCTACGAGAATGATTTCAAAGGATACGTTTTTCAGCGCTTCCGCGATTTTCGGAACTAAGATCGGAATATTTTCTCTTTCGTTGTAGGTAGGGAGAATGACGGAGATTTCCGGGTTTGTCATCGGTTTTCAGAGTTTTGGAAGTCGGATAATTTGTAAAATCAATAATTAAGTGTACACTTACTTATTTTAGAGTTGATTACGATTTGAGATTTCTCGCCAAAATCGAATCGAACCGGTCATTTTGAAAAATTACAAATCTCTGACATTTTGAGAAAGGTTTTAAAAAAGAAGAACGTAAAAAAAACGCTGTGAATCGAAAAACTTTTCTCATAAATTCGATCCGTCCTTTCATGGAATCCGTATGGCGTTCAAAAGAAGAATCCATCCCCGAATCTGGCGTCGAATCTTAGGCGCCTTTGCGTTCTTAGGCGTTACTCATTTTCTGACTTCCTTTCTTTTGCACCAGGAATTGGATTCTCGTTTGAAACTTCCGTTTTTCGGAAATCGAATTCATTCTTCCTATGCGCCGACGAAACTCCGCTGGCTCAAATTCGCGTTTCATCTTCATTCGGATCGGGACGGTTTTTCCCCGTTCCGAAGTCCTCCCGAGGAAATTCAGGAAAAGTATCTCGATAAACGATACGACCTCGTCGGAATCACCGATTATCTGAAGATCAGCGGGATCGATTCCAAAGAACCGAGATTTTTTCCCGGTTACGAATGGGGCAGGGATTTCAATCGAAAACATATTCTTGCTTTGGGAACCAAGGTTGCCGTTCCGGACTTCTTTCCTTTGTATGCTTCTGCGGGAAACATTCAGTGGACGATCGATCAGATGCGAAAGTCCGGGGCCTTCGTTTCGATCAGTCATCCCGGTTTGGAAGGTTCTATCTCGTATTCTTTGATCGAACGATTGCGAGGAGTCGATGCGGTTGAAGTTTTTTCGCCCTACGGAGATACGTTTCAAGAATGGATCCGGCTTTTGGATCAAGGAACTCCGATTTTGGCTACGAGCGGGGATGATCTGCATTACTTTCCGGGAGAATTCATCCGTGCGATGAAACTTCCTTTGTATCGGAGAATTTTTCACGAACTTACTTTTTCCGAACAAAACGCGGGAGACGCTTTTGTGCGTTATGTTCTTTTGAATACGAATTCGTATGATCCGAAAGAGATCACTGCGAACCTAAAGAAAGGAAATTACGTTTCCGTAATAAAGATCGTAGACTATATGGATGATCCGAAAATTTCCGAACTTCGGTTGGATGGAAATACGATCGTCGCCGAGTTTCCGGAAACGTTCATCAAGGCGGAATTTATCGGAAAAGGCGGAACGATCTTAAAGGAAGAGCTGCAAAAACAGAAGGCCGAATTTTCGATCCGGCCCGAGGATGGATACGCGATTCTGCGCGTCGTTTTTCCCTCCGGTTTTATCGTCTCGAATCCGTTTTACCGGATTTCCGAACCGGAAGGAAATCGAACGGAGAATTCTCTCGATCCTAAGGATTGATTCGGCAACAGAGAAGGGCGCTTGCTCCTCCGTTTCGTTGCGCGATTCCTCCCGCATATTCTTGATCTCCGCATTGACCTTTGTAAGAACCGTACGCCCAATCTCCGCCTTTGATCGACGCGCGATTGTCGCCTCGATCAAACCAGACCGTTCTGCAGGAATTGCTTAGATTGATTCCGCTTTGAGAACAGAGGATTCCGCTCGTTCCCCAAGAACGTTTGGAAAAACCGGAAACGTAAAAATTTTGCGGACATTCGTATTTCGTAAAACCGCCGGCCCAATCTCCGGTTCCATGATAACGGGTAGGAGTTTCATAAACGGCTTGCACGTTGTAGTTTCGATTGGAATTCCAGAGATTGCCCGTGCCGATGTCCGTACAAAGCGCTTTTTGATTGGTGCTTAGTCCGTTCAAACGATATCCGTCCGGACAAGTTCCTTTGTTCGCGCCGTTGTCCCAGTCGTTTGCGATTGTAGAACTGTTGTCGTTGCCGGAACCGATCCATAAATTCGAAAAATGATTTTCCTGAATGAAGCCGGTTCTGCCGTTTGTGGAGAGAAGTCGGTTTAGATGTTGAAATCGCCAATCTTCTTTAAGAGTTCTCGACCAGTCGCTGGATAAAAGTCCCCATTCGTCGTTTCCGTTTAGGGGCCAATAGGCGAAGTCCATATCACGTTCGATCAAAACGTCCGTTAAACGGCGCAGCCATTCCTGATCTTGTGCGCCGCTTGAGGAAGGAGACGCGCCGAATTCGCTCAACCAAACCGGAGCGGAATAATACATTTCGGGAGTGACGACGTAACCCCATTCGTTTTGAACCGTTGACTTAAACGTATTCTCGTCCATGTCGCGGTATTTGATATTTCCACCCGAAGTCGAGTCGTCTCCATTGTGGTTGGGTCCGATATACGCGTAATTGTGAGCCGCATAGACGAGTTTGTTGGAGAGAGGAAGATGAACCGGAAGATCCTTGATCGGTTTTAAATGAGGACGTTCTCCGGAACCCAAAATCGGAATGAGCCCCCACCAATTGATTCCTTCCACGATCACGAGAATATTAGAATTCTCTTGTGTGATCAGAACGCCCATTTCTTGCGACGCTTTGTGCCAATCGTTTATATCGTTCATTCCCCAATTCGGACTATCGGGTATATGTGTGTCGCCTTTGCGCATCGTACGAACCTCGTTTCTAAGATCCACTCCTACGACCATCGGATTGTTTTTGTAGCGACGGATCATCATCAGCCAATCCGACTGCCACATTTCCGTCGTTTGGTTATAGGCGAACGAAGAGCCGGTATGATACCAGAGGCCGTTGTAATCGTAACCGCAGCACCATTCGGAAAAGGTGGTGTGATTGTTGAGAATGACGACGATTCCCGCTTGGGTCAAAGCTTGGATAGTTGCATCATAAACTTCTAATGGAGTTTTTCCGAAAAATTGCGGATTGGCCGCAACCGATTCGTTGGAAACGGCCGTGTTTCGATGAAGCAATAGATTGGAAAAGGGAAGTCGAACAGAATTGAATCCCCATTCTTGAATGAGGGAAACGATATGAGCGATGGGTTGTTTGTCCAGGCCCGAAACGACATATTGCGTATCGCTCGCGCCATACCAATTGACGGACTTGAGCTTGAAACGATTTCGATTCGCGTCGACGATATATCGACCGTCCGTGCTGAACGGAACACTCGGATTGACCGTTGTGGTCGATAAAAAAGAAGAAGTCGCGTTTCGGTTTTGAAATTGCGCCGAGCTTTCTGCGATCGATCCGATCGGATTGAAAAACAAAGAAAGAATCGTTTCCGTATCTTTGGGTGAAGAAGTTTCATTGCACCCGATCAAAAGTATAAGTGCCGAAAGGCAAACGAGAAGTCCGATCGAAATTCGATTTCGAATCGATTTGTTTTTGCCCGGGGATGCGACTAAATTTGATTTCCGCATTGTATTCTCTCCATTTTTTTGAAACTGATGGTAACGATTGCGGTTATTTTTCTACAAGATTGCCCTTATATTGTTCTTATAAAGAGAGGCGGGTGGGTTTCCTTTTCTGAATATTCTCAGAGACGAAGCTCATTGCCGATCGAAGAAAAGCCGATATCGTTCGGATAGAAGTGTGCATTCTAGAGAACGAATGAATGTGACGCTTTTCCATTGACAAAGATACGAATTCTTTTCATCCAGATTTATGATTCCTCGTATTATATATCCCAGCGTTGCATAAGATTTTTTTCAACTCTTAGCCGTTTAGCATCAGACATTCCGTCTTTGTAAGTATCTCTCCTTGAAGATCTTCGTGACCATGTGTCTCTCCTGTAGATTCAGTTTCCTAATGCACCTCAACCATCTAAGGAAAGAATGCACTAGATTGATTCTTCTAAGATTTGGAGTAGATTTTTACGTGATTCCTAAAAACAGTTTGGAGTAGATTCTTATGTGATGCAACAGGGAACTTCCGATAATCTATATTATGTCGCATTATGAAATTTAACAAGATGTATGTTCTGGCACATCGGTAACACTCTAGACCGGAGACCTGGGTTCAAATAGGATCCTTCTGTTTCAAGCTGGAAGCATTCATTTTATTTATTCATCCAACAGAAAATCGGATCTGAATATTCAGATCCGCCGCAAGATCAAGATACAACAGAATTAAATCATTACTTGAGAAAAACGTTCGGATAAGAGTTATACACGCGGTTTGTTCCTAATTTCGAGACAGGATACGAATTCTTTCTCGAATGATTTCGTATGAGATCCTACATTTCCAAGAAAGACGAACTGAATCAATCATGAACCTCCCGCTGAATCACTTCCACACTAAACTCAAAAGATTTCAACCGATAACTCAGTGACCAAATAGCTTTCGGATCTTGAAGACTTTATTCCTTCTTCGTAAGAAACGATTTTTATTTATAATTGTTAAAATCTGCGAACTGGCCCTTCTGCGAAATGAAATTGCAATTCTTCCTTTCCGTTCAATTTTGCGCGCATGAAAAAACAAAGTTTAACACTGATGCTTGCGGCGCTTAGCTGCATTTTTCTTTTGGCGACCGCTTGCAACTCGCAAGATCCGGTCAGTTATAACAACAAAATCATGGATGTCCTAAACGGTTCCACCGATGATATGGATGCGCTCAACGATTCGATGGTAAAGGAAGATTACGCTGCTGCTGAAACGGTACGGAAATCTTGGGAAACGAAACTTGTAAAGGCTTCCGAAACCCTCAAAGGCATCGGAGATTTCAAAGGAAATTCCGATTTCAAGAATACGGCTGTCAAAGCGATTGATTCGTATAAGAACAGTGTGAGCAACGATTATAAACAGCTGATCGAACTTCGCACAAGCTTAAAAGCGGGAGCAAAAGTGGACGAAGGAAAAATCGACGATCTTTTGAACAAAATCAATCACGACTTTGAAAAAGCGGCTAACGAGCTGAATGCCGCTTCGGAGAAGTTCGAAAAGGATTTTAACAAATAATCTTTTGATAAAGACTGATGCGACGCTTCCGGTTCAGGTCGCATCGGAAACAAGCAAAGCACGCCGGATCGCAAAACTCCGGCGTTCGTGTTCAGGAAGGAATCTTAATAATACTGTCCTAAAGTGATGGTAACGATGGTTTTGTTGTTATCCTTTTTGTTGATGCACTCGCATTTTACCTGCGCTGATTGGCTATAATACCCTTGGTGCGCCGAAAAACCGGGAGCCGCCTTACAGCTCTTATAGAGTCCCTCGTTCACCAAACGGTTGCAAGCTTCTTGAATTGCGGCCGCAGCGTCGCTTGCTTGGGAAAATACTCTTCCGGGAGCCAGAATTCCCGCTAAAATCAATGTAACAAATAACGCTCTTTCAACCCATCTTTGAATCACGGAAAATCCCTCTCTTATGAACTAAAAATAAATAATTCTCTCGTCTAAAATTTCAAGAGATTATTTTCAAAATTGCTGTTTTATCAACAAATTTCTGAAATAATTTTTCACAGAAAAAAAAATAGGAATTCAGGACTATGACCCTTCTGCCTTTGAGAATCATATCGTACTTACTGGTGTGTTTTCTATCCTTCTCCCTTGCGGCGCAAACCGCGAATCCCGCAACCGGTTCCGAAGAAAAATCGCTCGAAGAATACAAAGTGAAAAAGAACGATTCGCTTACTAAAATCGCAAAGGAAGTTCTAAACGATCCGGGAAAATGGAAAGAATTTCTGAAATACAATCAAATCCAAAATCCTTCTCTCATCAAGGAAGGAATGGTTCTCAAGGTTCCCGTTCACTTGAGAAAGGTTGTCGAAGTTGAAGGCCAGCCGATGGCCGCACTCGAGCTGTATCACGGCGTTGTGGAATATTCCAAAAAACCGAAAGAAGGAAATCCGGTTTGGAGCGCGGTATCTAAAAATCAAATTCTCAGAGACGGTGAAAGTCTGAAAACCGGCGTAAAATCCGGCGCATTCTTAGCCTTTGTGGACAACGAAACCAAAGTAAAGATCTTTGAAAAGTCGAGCTTTCGTGTTTCCAAAAAAGAAGCCCCCGAGATCTTTTTGGAAAACGGGCAACTGCAAGCCGACGTGAAACCCGGAATTTTCAAAACGGCAAAGAAGGCGGTTCAAAAACTGGTCATCAATACTCCCGTCGCGGTCGTGGGTGTTCGAGGAACGAAATTCTACGTGAACAACGAAGGTGAGGAACGAACCGACGTGGGATGTTTTGAAGGAACCGTGAACGTCAGCGCTTCCGGAAAAGATGTGGATGTGAAAGCCGGATTCGGAACCTACGTGGAAAAAGGAAAACCTCCCGTAGAGCCGTTCCCGATTCCGAGCAAAATTCAAATCGATAAGGATTTCCAGAACAAATGAAGAAGTTCGAAAACTTCGCCGAAATCACGGCGACCCTCGTTCTGCTTTGGATCGGGACCATCGGAGCGCAAGATAGAAAGGAATTCGAACTCCGGTGGAAGGCGGATTCCGCCTCGCAATCCTATCGAGTCGAATTTTCGGATACTTCCGATTTTCGAGTGATCCAAAGAACTCTTACAACCAACGAAAGACAGATTCGATTCTTCCCCGAAGGCAATGAACGATATATCCGCGTCGTCGGAATCGGAAGAAAAGAATCCAGAGGAGAACCTTCGGATGCGATCTCGATCGATTCGCTTAGACCGTTCGTAAAGCTGGAACGAAAGGCGCCGGCTCAGGACAACAAAGCGATCATTCTTTCTCCGACTCAAAACGAAAAGATCGTTTTGGATAATCCGAGTGCGGGAAGAAACGGGGTGAAGGTTTTCTTTCGAGTGAACGAAGGGGAATGGAAAGAATATCAAGGAACGATCTCCGGACTTCAGGAAGGAAAGAACGACGTTGAATTCTATTCCGAAACGGCTTCCGGAGTCAAAGAACTGACCAAGTTGATGGAAGTCGTTCAGGATACGAAGAAGCCCGAAGTCAAAGTCGAGATCGGAAAAGGATGGAAGCTGGAATCGGTTTACGTCACAAGAAGAGATCAACTTCTTCAGGTGGAAATCATAGACGCCGTTTCGGGAGTCGCGGATGCGGAATTCTACTTCTTTCAGAACGGTAAAAAATTTCCGGTCAATCCGATTTCTCAGGAAAAGAATTTCTATCGGTTTCAAATTCCGAACTCGATCGAGGACGGAAGTTTCGGGATCGACGTGAAGGCGAAGGATTTTGCGGGAAATAGCACCGAAGAAAATTTTTACGGAATCTTGGATTCCAATCCGCCGATCTGCCGCGTGAGTCCGCATATCGGAGCCGGAGAATTATTCCCCATCGGAACCGAAATTCAAATTCAATGCGAGGACTTGATCTCCGGAATGAGATCGATTCAATTCAGCGTAAACGGAAGCGAATATCGCAATTACGCGGAAGGACTCGTATTGGAAGCCGGAAAACACAACTTCGACTTTCGGGTAAGCGATAAGGTAGGAAATGTCGCCAACGTAAAGGCCCAATATACGATTCTAAGCCCGACCTTGGAATCCAAGATAAAGATTAAACAACAAACGAAGTAAGGCATCTCCTACTTCGAAAAAATCGGATTCAAACAGAGATCAATCCGCGGACTGAACGCTCAGAACGCGAAGCTCCGATGCTTGCGTTTTGATCTTCACGATTTCTTCCTGCAGTTTGCCGGAATCCTCGTTGATCTCGTTGATTTCCGTACCGAGATTTCCCATCGTCTGAACCATTTCCCTTTGACCGAGCATCTGCTCTTTCGTGGCTCGAAGGATTTCTTCCGAGGTGGATTTGATTCGGCTCACTTCCGATACGAATTTTTGAATGATGGATTTTTGCTCGAGATAAAACAGGTTCATCTTGTCGATCCGGTCCACGGTCTCCAAAATTTTCAGTTTTTGATTTTCGGTCATGTCCCCCGTTTCCGTGGAAGCGATTCTCGCCTCTTCGATGAATTTGCGGGATTGATTGACGATATCCGAAATCGAGTTTGCGTTTCCGGAAGTGAATTCTGCGAGTTTGCTGACTTCGTTCGCTACGACGGCAAAACCTCGACCCGCCGCCCCTGCCCTTGCGGCTTCGATGGAAGCGTTCAAAGCGAGTAAGTTCGTCTTATCCGCGATCTCGCTCATGATACGATTGATCTCGTCTACGCGGTTGAAGGAATTCGTAAT
The DNA here is from genome assembly GCF_003545925.1 of Leptospira yasudae. Classification (NCBI taxonomy): domain Bacteria; kingdom Pseudomonadati; phylum Spirochaetota; class Leptospiria; order Leptospirales; family Leptospiraceae; genus Leptospira; species Leptospira yasudae. The sequence goes on from NZ_QHCU01000004.1 coordinate 561,581, forward strand.
GTCGACCAAATAGGATTTCGTTTTTTCCGCGGCGATCGTGACATTCTCCATATCCTCTTTGTTCTCTTTCGCAAAGATCGCGAGAGCCTCGCTCAAGGACGCGCTGTTCTTCAGAATTTCGTCTAACTTTGCGGAGCTGCCCGCGAGTTCACCCAAACTGAGATTCTGGGTTTCGATCGAATGCGCGGTGCTCGAGGAAGAAGCGGAAAGTTCTTCGATGACCGCGTTCACTTCTTCGATGGCGGCTGCTTGCGATTCCATCTTCTCGCCGGTGCGGTTGATAAAATCAGCGAACTTACGAATCGAGTTTTCCAGACTTTCCGCGGATTTTTCCAAGGTCTGACGATCCTGCGTGAGTTTATTCAAAAGAACTTGAGAATCTTCGTACAGTTTCGAGCCTTCATCCGTCAATTTACCGAACAACTTCATCAATTGGGAAAGAATGATACTCGCCGTAAAAACGAACGTGACCTTTACGATTTGAACCGAGAAGATCATGTGACCGGGAACTTTGCCGAGTTCGGGGTTTTCCGTCAAAACCATCCCGCCCTTCCAAGCCACGAAAATCGAAGCGATGATTCCTAACGCGGAAAGAACGCCGATCAAAAGCACGAACCTTCTTTCACCCAAAAAGGAGGAGTAGATCATCACGTAGAAATAAATAAAGAAGATGAGCATGTTGGCGAGAATTCCCGAAGAAACCGTCGGTTCGATCGAACAATCCGCCATCAAGGTCAGAGAAAGAATGTTCACGTCCAAGAGAACTAACGTCTTCTGAAAACGAACACCGATCTTACCCGTACGGTGAAGCGCGAATTCCAGAAGACAATACGCCGCCATCAAAGCCGTGCCGACGACGTGCGCAATTACTTGAGTCGGGTGATTGGTTTTGGAAACGCTGAGAAGCGTAAGAGAAAATAAAATGACCAAACCGAGGCGAATTCGGTTGATCACAACGGCTCCGTCTTTCCAGATCTGGTGGATCGAAGATTTTTGGGAATGAGCCGCAGACTGCATGAAATTCTCCTTTGGAACGGCCTATCTTGGAAGGCTCGGATAAAAAAGAAAAGCAAAAACTTCGAATAATAAAAAGCGGACATAGGCTTTGGGCGCCCGCCGGAGAAAACTAAATTCAAAGGATCTAATGTTTTGAAAAAACCTCCGGCGCCGCGTCTCGTCCGGGGTGCGCTAACGCTTCCGTTCCGAAAAAACTTTGAGAGCGAGCCGATTCGATCGTCGCGGTGGATGGCTCCTAACGTGTGTAGTTCGGAACCGCTTCGCGCCCTTCCGGCCGCTGGCGCGCCGAAAGACAAAATTCTATTTAAAAGCAAAACGGAATCAACGAAAAACGTTACGTTGCACTTGACAGAAAGGTTTTGGCTGTTTCTATTCTGAAAAACGAAAAGGAAACTAAAAATCGATGAAAGTCATATTGAGAATTCTGGCCGGACTTGCGGTGTTGGTGATCGGATTTTTTCTACTCGGAATTTTTGCCGATCCGAAGTTCGAAGGCGAAATCAGCGAAACGATCAACGCTCCGGTCGACAAAGTGTATCAACATCTTTTGAATTTGGAAGCGATTCCGAAATACAGACCGGAAGTCACCGAAGTCGTACTCGAAGGAAAGAGCGCGAAAGGATATCCGATCTGGAAAGAAGGAACGGATATGGGCGGTTATATTCATTTCGAGATGCTGGAACGTGAGGAAAATTCTCGGATTCGGATCGAGATGAAAGAAAGCAGCTTTGGAATGAAGGGAATTTGGGATTATAAACTTAAAGCAGAGGGAAACACAACGAAAATAACGATTTCCGAAACATCGGAGGTTTCCAGCATTCCGATTCGATCGATCTTCTCTCTTGTAGGAAAGGACGCGAACCTAAAAAAAGAAATCGAAATTCTGAAGACGGTATTTCCTTAAACTTTTCCTAAAAAAAGGAATTTCTTAGAAGCGCTCGCATTCAAAACGCTTCTAAGAAATTACGAATGGTATCGTCGGGTCTTTGAAAGGAAATTTATTTTTTAGATTCCGCTACGATCGAACCTCGAACCTGCCCTTCTTCTCTGTCGATCGATTTGATGAGAATATAGAGTTTTCCCGCGTTAAGATCCTTCTTTTGATTCACGTTAAGATCGCAAGAACCCCAATCTTTCCAAGGGCTATTAGTCGCATTGTAAGGCGGTTTGAACGTGCAAAGGGGCGTTTCGTTTCCTTCGGTGAGAATGAGAATTTCAGTCGCGTTGCTTCCGAAGTATTCATAAGAACCGGAAATCTTGAGCTTGCTTGTTTCATCGTCCAAGATCGCGTCTACGCTTCCTCGCGCGTTCACGTTTTTCTGAGCGGCGTCTTTCAGGGAGGCGACGAATTTCGTGTTTCCTTTTCCATAAACGACAAAAGGGAGAGCTATAATGCAAAGAGCAAACAAATAGCTTTTCTTAAACATGTTCCTATCCTTCTTTTTATTTCGAGAACGAAAGCCTTCGTTTTCGGTATTTCAGTAACCGAATTCGGAAAGAAGTTTGCTAAGAAAAAATTTTAGATAAAAAATATTTGAAGCCGACGTTTAGATTTTGGTGTATTAGGATTTTTTAATTATAAGTTGTGAATCGTTTTCGAAAATCGATTCTCGAATTAAGATTTAGGGGGAATTTTTTGCGCGATTCTTCTTTGTAAGAACGACTCGTAAAGATTTTGTTTCGTTTCTTTTTGAACGAACTCCGAGCTGTGAAAGTATCTTTGATCCTTTGGAGAAAAAATCAGATCTGTTTCCATCGGATTTCGACGATTTGTCGGATCTTCGCTGAGAATGATTTCTTGTTTCGTTGGAATATGAATGTACGTTTCGGAAAATAGGCTTTTTTCGTCTGACCGTAGTTCGGCGATCTCGCTTAGGGATAAGGATCGCAGTTGTTTGAGGCCTTTCGATTTCAGAAACTGATAGAACTCTTTGTCTTTTTTACTTCGAATTCCCACGCTCGTAAACCAAAGATCGAATTCATTTTCTCCCGTGATCGAATTAAAGATCTGGATATTCGCTCCATTTTGGATCAGAAATTTGGAAAGTTCATATTTGCGGTTCAAAACCGCGTTTAGCAAGGGCGATTCATAGATAGAAGGTCCTGTTCCTTGAGGATCGTCTTGGCGATACCCTCCCCGATTGACGTCCGCTCCCGCTTGAACCAAAAGTTTGGCGACTTCTACGCTCGTCGTTTTACTCAGCGGGGTGTGATTAGCGGAATAAAACTTTTCCGTCGAAATGTAGGTTCCGTCGATATACAAGACCGATTCTTGTTTGCAGCCTATTGCTCTTTCGTTCGGATCCGCACCTCTTTCTAAAAGTAGTTGTACAAGTTTGGTATTCCCCAAGGACGCGGCCAATTCCAAAGGAGTTTCGCATTCGTTTGCTTGTTTCCAATTCTCGTTCGTTTGAATTAGGGAGATCGCCTTTTCGATCTGCCGGGTTCGGATGAGATCGTTGAGCTTTGCCGAACAGGAAAGCGCAAGGACGCAGAATAAAAATAGAATCGGCTTTTCAATCCGTTTCATTCGAAATCAACGGAATCGTTTAAGATCGATCTTTAAGGAAGAATCAAACCGGAGAGAAGTTTTTCGAATTCTTCTTTTTCGAGATCGAAACGATTTTCCAAAGTATAAGTCGTGAACTGAATCGAGCCTCTGCTGCTGCTCGTCACAAAACTATAGAAGATGAATTTCATTCCGCTGAACAAGGCGGCATACTTGATCAGTTTCCCGGCTTTTCCGTTGATTTTGCAATCCGTTGTTTCGATGAGATGCGCGTTTGGATCGATTGCTTTTGCGTTTACGACTAAAAGCTCCGGAAAGGATTCCATAGGAATTTCCAGTCCTTCGAAAATCACCATAGCATAACCGCTTCTCTTTTTGTTTTCGAATTCAAATTCGGAAACTTTATTGGATTTCTGTGCGGATTGGTTCCATTTTTTCGGATTGTACCAAATCGTGAATTCTCCGGATTCGCTTTTGAGTTCGGCGTTATGTTCTTCCGATTTTGTTAGGTTGAGTCCCTTTGTCTTTTCGTTGGATTTATTCTTTTCCGAAGCTTCGTTTGCGTATTTCCAAGTAAAGTCCGAGTTCAGGATTACTTTTTTTCCGCTCTTGGTGGTTGCTTCTTCTGTAGCAAAACCTTCGGTCGCCAAGATAATAAATAAGAGAAATATGATTTGTTTCATTTTAAAACCCGGATTATTCTTTAGAATTCTTTTGAATCGAATTCGACTCAGATTAAGAACTCTTTTAATTCTGGAAATCGAAAAGTGAACGATTTTGCAGACCGCCGGAATAAAAAAAGCCCGGTGTTGAAACCGAGCTTTTAGTTAAGAGATTTGATAACAGAAAAAGTAGCGTGACCTAACACCCTCGGGACTTTCTTTCGAAAGCCCCGAGTTTTTGTCGTTGCTCC